>JBAZMN010000090.1:0-6501 GCA_041649735.1 Opitutaceae bacterium
CCGCGGCCGTTTGAGATCATCTTTGAGACACCGGCGCGCGCCCTGCTGGAACAGCAGATCGAGGCCGCGGCCGCCGCGCTTGAAACCATCCTCGCCGCCTATCGCGGCTTCATCGCCTACGCGGCCAACCTCTGATGTCCGCCACCTCCACCCAACGTTCCGTCCTGCCCGGTTTCGGGCTCTCGCTGGGCTTCACGCTGTTTTATCTAGGGCTCATCGTGCTGGTGCCGCTCAGCGCCGCGTTTCTCAAGACTGCCGGCATGAGCTGGGCGGCGTTCGTCGAGGCCGTGGCGTCCCCGCGGGTGCTGGCCTCCTACCGCGTCAGCTTTGGCGCCTCCTTCCTCGCCGCCCTCGTCAACGTCTTCTTCGGCCTGGTGGTTGCTTGGGTGTTGGTGCGTTACCCGTTTCCAGGCCGGCGCGTGGTGGATGCGCTGGTGGACCTGCCGTTCGCGCTGCCGACGGCGGTGGCAGGCATCGCGCTCACCGCCATCTACGCAAGGAACGGCTGGGTCGGCCGGTTCCTCGAGCCGCACGGCATCCGGGTCGCGTTTACCGAACTGGGCATCTTCATCGCGCTTACGTTCATCGGCCTGCCGTTTGTCGTACGCACGCTCCAGCCGGTGCTGGAGGAACTGGAACCCGAGATCGAGGAGGCGTCCGCCAGCCTCGGCGCCGGCCGCGGACAGACCTTCGCGCGCGTCCTCCTGCCCGAACTGCTGCCGGCCCTGCTGACGGGCTTCGCCCTGGCCTTCGCCCGCGCCCTCGGCGAATACGGCTCGGTGGTCTTCATCTCCGGCAACATGCCGATGCGCACCGAGATCACGCCGCTGCTCATCATCACCAAGCTGGAGCAGTACGACTACCGCGGGGCCACCGCCATCGCGGTGGTGATGCTGGTCGTTTCCTTCCTGCTCCTGCTCCTGATCAACCTGCTCCAGAAATGGAGCCGCCGTTTCCAGCAGGCCTGACCCTGAGCATGGCTGCCGCGATCACCACTCCTCTCGCCGTCACCCACCGCGCCGCCGCCCTTCCGCGGGCGACGCACGATGCCGCGTGGGTGCGATGGCTGCTGACGGGCATCGCGCTGCTTTTCGTGGGTTTCTTCCTCGCGCTGCCGCTGGCCGCCGTGTTCACCGAGGCGCTGCGGCGCGGGCTGGGGGCCTATCTGGCCTCGTTCCGGGATCCCGATGCGCTGGCGGCCATCCGGCTCACCCTCCTGGCTGCCGCGATCGCCGTGCCGTGCAACCTCGTCTTCGGCGTGGCTGCGGCGTGGGCCATCGCCAAGTTCAACTTCCGCGGCAAGAGCGTGCTGACCACGCTCATTGATCTGCCGTTTGCCGTCTCGCCGGTGATCTCGGGACTGGTCTACGTCCTCATCTTCGGACTGCAGGGCTGGCTCGGACCATGGCTGCAGGATCACGACCTCAGGGTCATCTTCGCCGTGCCCGGCATCGTCCTGGCGACGATTTTTGTCACGTTTCCCTTCGTCGCCCGCGAACTCATTCCGCTCATGCAGGCGCAGGGCAACGACGAGGAATATGCCGCCATCACCCTCGGCGCCGGCGGCTGGCAGACGTTCTGGCATGTCACGCTGCCCAATATCAAGTGGGGCCTCTTCTACGGGGTGATCCTCTGCAACGCCCGCGCCATGGGCGAATTCGGCGCGGTGTCCGTGGTTTCGGGCCACATTCGCGGCGAGACCAACACCATGCCGCTGCACATCGAGATCCTCTACAACGAGTACAACTTTGTCGCGGCCTTCGCCGTGGCGTCGCTGCTGGCACTGCTCGCCATCGTGACGCTCGTGCTGAAGACCTTCATCGAATGGAAGCACGCCGCGGCGCGGGGCGACGTGTCCTGACTCTTGGCATGAGCATCGAGGCCCACCACATCCGCAAGACCTTCGGCCGGTTCACCGCACTGGACGGCGTCGATCTGCAGGTGCCGCGCGGCAAGCTCGTGGCGCTGCTCGGTCCCTCCGGCTCGGGCAAGACCACGCTGCTGCGCATCATCGCGGGCCTCGAGCGCGCCGATCCGGACGGCCGGATCCTGTTTCACGGCGAGGAGGTCACGCATATGCCCGCGGGCCGGCGCCGGGTCGGCTTCGTGTTTCAGCACTACGCCCTGTTCCGGCACCTGACGGTGTTTGAAAACATCGCCTTCGGCCTGCGGGTGAAACGCCGGCGCGAGCGGCCGGGCGAAAGCGAGATCGCCGCACGCGTGCGCGGCCTGCTCGCGCTCGTACAGCTGGAGGGCCTCGACCGCCGCTATCCGCACCAGCTCTCCGGCGGCCAGCGGCAGCGGGTCGCGCTCGCCCGGGCCCTCGCGGTCGACCCCAAGGTGCTGTTGCTCGACGAGCCGTTCGGCGCGCTGGACGCCAAAGTGCGCAAGGAGCTGCGCCGCTGGCTGCGCCGGTTCCACGACGAGATCCACCTGACCACGGTTTTTGTCACCCACGACCAGGAGGAGGCGCTGGAGATCGCCGACGAGGTCGTGATCATGAACCAGGCGCGCGTCGTGCAGGTCGGGACCCCGCAGGAGGTCTACGACCGCCCGGCCTCGCCCTTCGTCTACCAATTCCTCGGCAACGTGAACGTGCTGGCGGGACCGGCATTGGGCGACCTGCCCGGGCAGCATGCCGCCGCCGTGCGGGCGGCAAACGGCCACATCTATGTGCGTCCGCATGACATCGAGGTCGCGCGGTACGAGGCCGGCGCGCCGGGGATTCCGGCGGTGATCCGGCATCTGCACGCAGCCGGCCCGCTGGTACGGCTGGGTTTGGAGCAGGTTCAGTCACGGGAGGGCGTCGAAGTGGAAACCTCCCGGGCCGTGGCGGAGGACCTGCATTTGCAAGCCAACGACCTTGTGCTGCTGCGCGTGCGCCAGAGCCGCTCGTTCGCGGAGGACTACCACATTTGATTTCATTCCCAACCCGGAGAACAAAACCATGGCTCGGATCTACGACGACATCACCCAGACTATCGGCAATACGCCGCTCGTGCGCCTGCATCGCACCGCGGCCGCGCATGGCGCCCTCGCGGACGTCCTGCTGAAATTGGAGTTCTTCAATCCGCTCTCGAGCGTGAAGGACCGCATCGGCTTCGCGATGATCGACGACGCGCAGAAGTCGGGCAAAATCAAGCAAGACACGGTGCTGATCGAGCCCACGAGCGGCAACACCGGCATCGCGCTGGCATTCGTCGCGGCCGCCAAGGGCCTGAAGCTCATCCTCACCATGCCCGAGACCTTCAGCCTCGAGCGCCGCAAGCTGCTCAAGATCCTCGGCGCCCGGCTCGTGCTCACCGAGGGCTCCAAGGGCATGAAGGGCGCCATCGCCAGGGCAGAGGAGCTCAACAGGCAGATTCCCAACAGCCTCATCCTGCAGCAATTCGCCAACCCGGCCAACCCTGCGATCCACCGTAAGACCACCGCCGAGGAAATCTGGCGCGACACCGAGGGCAAGGTGGACATCGTGGTCTCCGGCATCGGCACGGGCGGCACGATCACCGGGGTGGGGGAGGTGCTCAAGGCGCGCAAGCCATCGGTGAAAATCGTGGCTGTGGAGCCCGACGCCTCGCCGGTCCTCTCCGGCGGCCAGCCCGGCCCCCACAAATTGCAGGGCATCGGCCCCGGTTTTGTGCCGGCCGTGCTCAACACCAAGATCTACGACGAGATCATCCGCGTGAAGGAAACCGACTCAGGCCCCGTCTCGAAGCAGGTCAACCGGCTGGACGGCATTCCGATCGGCATCTCCTCGGGCGCGGCCACCTGGGCGGCGCTGCAGCTCGCCAAACGCCCCGAGAACAAGGGCAAGGTCATCGTCGTCATCATTCCGTCGAGCAGCGAGCGCTACCTTTCCACCTGGCTTTTCGCCGACATCAACGTCGAAAGCGATTCATTGGAGGAACTCATCGGCGTGGCCGCCCCGGCGGGCGTCTGACCGGCAATCCGTCCGGTTCGTTCTTTGTCATGGGCCGTCCTCCGTCAGGGAGCGGGGCGGCCTTGCCTGACGGCAACCTGGGCGGGCTGGAAGTTGCCCGGCCCGCCCAGTTCCTCTCCCTCCACGATGGTGACCAGACGACTGGAATCGATCGCCCGCAACCCGCATCCGCCATCGATTCCCGCATGAAAGATCTTCGTTCTGTCATCCTCGTTTGCCCGGTTTTGCCCAAGACGGCCGCGCCTGCCGGTGCCCAGCCATGACGCCGCCGGCCTTGGTTGATGCCGCCGGGTCCGCGTTGGCGGCACTGACCGATCCGTATGACGTGCCGACGCCGCCGGTGCGCTTTCTCCGGCTTGTCGCCAAAGTGCGCCGCAACATCCGCGAAATCACGCCGGCAGCCTTGGCGGCGCTGTCCGCCGCGGCCCGGCCCGTGCTCATCGACGTCCGCGAGTTCACCGAATGGCGGTCCGGCCATGCGGCCGGCGCCGTTCATATTCCCCGCGGTCTCATCGAGCAGCGCATCGAGCGGGCCGTGCCCGGACTGGACGTTGCCATCGTCTGCTACTGCGCCGACGGCGGTCGTTCCGTGCTCGCCGTCGAAAGCCTCGAGCGCCTCGGCTATCAGGACGTCCGTTTCCTCGCGGGCGGTTTCGCCGCGTGGGCAGACACGGGTCTGCCCGTTGCGCATGGTGATGAATCGGACTGACGCTGCCCATGCCACACCGACAACCAGCAGGCTCCCCGGCGTTTCGTGTCCGCTTGTCAGCAGGCGTTCCATTTTGGCCGCCCCGGCGGTCCGACGTTTCGCCTGGCTTCTCCGGGAACGCGAGGCACTCCGTCGGGCGGCCGGGCTGGCCGTCTTCCTTTTGCGTTCGCCCGCATCGCGCGGGTTGGGGGTTTCCTGCACCCCGGGTGCCGAGTGTGGGCGGACGCAGTTCTTCGCTCGGGGCGGGGTCGCCAAGTGGGAAGGCATGGCTCTACAAAAGCCACATGAGTCGGTTCGATTCCGACCCCCGCCTCCCATTCCAAATTCTGTTCCACCCCGGCCGGCCGCCGGGATCACCCCTTTGCTCCTCTTCCCAGGCGTGCCGCGGGGCAGCGCGGCTGGGCGCCCATTCTCCGGATCGTCTTCCCTCAACCATCAACAACCAGTCCCACCTCATCCATGAGCCATAGTCCCAATGTTGTTACGCCTGCTGAACTCCAACAACCATCGAGTGCGGACTCCGGTCCTCCCATCAGCCTCGAACGCCAGGTCCGCATCACCGCCGGCTCCCTCGTCGTCATCGGCGTTCTGCTCGGCTGGTTCGTGCACCGGGGCTTTTACGGCCTGTCAGCCTTTATCGGCGCCGGCCTCGTCTTTGCCGGCATCACCGACATCTGCGGCCTGTGCGTGCTGTTGGCCAAGTTGCCCTGGAACAAACGCAAGCCGCTTTAAGAGCCATTTTCCGCCTCCATGAAGAACACCATCATCCGTCTCGCGCTCCTGTCGTCGTTGCTGACGCCGATCTTCAACGCCCTTGCCTCCACCAACGGGGACAATCTCCTCGGGGTGGGCGCCGCCTCCCGCGCCTTGGGCGGGGTCGGCGTCGCCGCCCCACCGGACGTCCTCGGTGCGCTCTCCGCCAATCCGGCGGCGCTGGGTTTCCTCCCAAACGGGCAAAAGTCCGGGGCCGATCTGTCGTTCACGTTTTTCCTCCCGCATGTGTCGGCGAGCGTGGGCAGCCTCACGGCCGACAGTGCCGGCAAAACCTATCTCATCCCCTCCCTGGCCGTCGTAGGCCCACTCGAAGCGAAAGACGGCCCGTGGACTTACGGAATCTCTGTTTACGGCGTCTCCGGGCTCGGGGTGGATTATCGCGGCACGGCCATCGATACCACGCTGGCGCCGGCGCCTTACCCGCTCGTCGCCGGTGCGCGCACGGAGTTGCAGATCTTGGAAGTCACCCCTGCGGTCGCCTACCGGTTTTCGCCGGAATGGTCGGCCGGCCTCGCCCTGCATGTGGACTATGGACGTCTTGAGCTGGGCAACGGAGGCAAGCACGGCGTCGGCCTCGGCGCGCAGCCCGGGCTCAGCTGCAAGGTGTCCGCGCAGCTCACCCTTGGCCTGAGCTACGTTTCGCCGCAGGCCATCACCTACAAGGGCGTGACCGATTTCGACGGGGACGGAACCGCGGACAACCTCAAGCTGGAGTCACCACAGCAGGTGAAGTTCGGGGTGGGCTACCACCTCATCCCCGGCCGCCTGCTCGTCGCCACGGATGTGCAGTGGGTGAATTGGGGCGGCGCCAAAGGTTATCAGGACTTCGACTGGCGGGACTCCTGGGTTTTCGGGCTGGGCGTGCAGTTCGACGCCATCCCCGAAAAACTCGTGCTCCGTGCCGGCTACAGTTTCGGCAACAACCCGGTGAAGGCGCACAACGGCTGGGACGGCACCGGTGCCCCCGCCAACGTCACCGACGTGCAGGGGAAATTCGTCAACAATTACTACTATGAGACCTTCCGCATCATCGGCTTCCCCGCGATTGTCGAGCATCACATCGGCCTTGGCTTTAGTT
>JBAZMN010000091.1:0-6499 GCA_041649735.1 Opitutaceae bacterium
GAAATCCCGCCGCCCGGGTGGTGAAATTGGCAGACACGAGGGTCTTAGAAGCCCTTGCCGCAAGGCTTGCCGGTTCGAGTCCGGCCCCGGGCACCACCCGCCTACGCTTTCGCATCGCGAAAGCGTAGGCGGGTGGTGCCTCGTCGGAGCCTTGGCGGAGACGGGCAATCCTTCGGGCCGCCATACCGCGGGATAGCGAGGGCAGTGTACTGGGCGACGACGCCTTGCGCTCTCGGCTACGGTGGGTTCACTGCTTCCAATCGTTGCCCGGCATGATTCGCCGCATGAACTCGTCGAAGAGCGGCACCGTGAAAGCGGTATCGCCATGACTCGGACTCCAAATCATGCCCTTGGCGATCAGTTGGCTTCGAGTCGGGCCGAGCGAAGTGACTTCCCGACCCAGTTGATCCGTGATGTCCCCGGAACGGTGCGGACCAGGACCAAGTTCCGACATGGCTCGCAGATACCTTTTTTCCAGCGGTGTCAGACGGTCGAAACGAACGCGGAAGAAACTTTCATCAAGGGCCGCAATGGCGGTCATAGAGGCTCGTTCGACATCGTTCAACTTGATGGGAGAGGCTTCGGCGGCGTCCCAGGCATGTTTACCCCACTCCTGTAGAAAATACGGATAACCGCGCGTTTCCTGAATGATACGCTGCAATGCATCATCATTCACCTTCACGCTTTGAGCTTCCGCCGGCTTAACAATGGCGATCCGCGCGGCCTCAGGAGAAAGAGGGCCGACTTGAGGAAAATCGAAAAGGCGTTCCGCGTAAGACTTGGCTCTGCCCATCCGGCCCGGCAACTGCGGCAGGCCGGCGCCAACAAGCACGACGGGCAAGCTGCGCTGCGCCGTGCGATGGAGCGCAGTGATAAGCGCCGCCAGCTCCTCCTCCTCGACATATTGGAGTTCGTCAACAAACAGCGCCAGAGACGTTCCCGCTTTCTTCGCTGCCGTACCTGTCACTTCCAGCAAGGCTTGCAAATCGTGTTCGAGATCACCGTTGTCTGCCAGCCCTGGCTCAGGCTCCAAGTCAAAACCCACTTCAATGTCTTGATATTTCACCTTGAGTGCCTTGGCGAAGCCCGCAAGCCCGCGGAGGGCACGTTGCGCGAGGTCTTTCGCTTGCTCATTCCTCGACAGCCGTAACAATGCCTGCCGCAATTGAGGCGCCAAAATGGCCGGCAGTGACCGGCCCTCGGGAGCCTCCACGCGCAGGGTTTGGATGCCGGATGCCTCCGCGTCGTCGCGCATGCGGTCCAGCAACACCGTCTTGCCGACTCCTCGAAGCCCAACCATCAAGATGCTTTTGGTTGGCCGACCGGCTCGCACCCTCGCCAAAGCGATTCGGACAGTCTCCCTCAATTCGTCGCGTCCCGCCAGTTCAGGCGGGGGAGTGCCGGCTCCAGGAGCGTATGGGTTTTTTACCGGATCCATGGTGCGATTTATAGTGATCTTATCTTGATTTACAAGAAAAACATAAACTGGCTAAACTTAACCAAACAAAAACGAGGACTAACTCTCACACCTTGAACACCTTCATCACTTCGTCATCGAAGTGGTTGATGGTTTTCATCGCGATGCGACCATTCTTCGGTTTGAGGTGTCGCTGTTCAGCATTAGTCTGCAGATCCGGCCTTGGCAGATTTGATCCTGCAGATCATGGTCCATCCCACCGCGGGTTTGCCTTGCCCGGCGCGGTTCCCGTAGCGTCAGTGATCCCGCATGGACACCGCCGGCAATCCCCCGCCCGCAACTTCCGCGCCCGTGCCGGCCACCTGGCTTTCCGCGTGGCCCGATGCGCTGGCCTTTGGCGGGGGACTGGCGCTGGCCTGGTGGTTCCAATGGCAGGTGCGCGATCTGGTGTGGAGCTTGTGGCTTTCGAGTCTGCTCGTGGGTTATGCGATGATCGTCTGGAACATCCTGCGTCCGGTGATCGCGGCCCGCCGGGAGGCGGCGGGCAACGGAGCTCCGTTTCTGGCCCAGGCGGGCATCACGGGCTTCATGCTGCTCGGCGCCCTGTTCATGCTGGCGTTCTTCACGTTCCATTTCGGCATGTTTCATTTTGTGCACTCGGCCTTCCTCAGCATCTTTTTCCCGGTGTCCGGGGCGCCGGCCCGGGGTTTCCCCTCGCTGTCGCTCTACCTGCAGGTGTTGGCCGCGTACTGGCCGTTCGTGCTGGTGGCGGCGGTGGCGGAACGAAAGGCTTTCCGCCCGCCCGTCAGAGCCGCGCCGGACACGTCAGTCAAAGCGGCGGACGTGAACCGGCGCCTGGCGGAAAAGGCCAAAGGCGGTGCGATGATGGAACCGTACAAAAACGTGATCCGGCTGCACCTGCTGATCTTTTTCTTCGCCTTCGCCCATTTTGCCCGGCTGGAGAATTTTTTCGTCTACGCGGTCGTCTATGCCGTCTATTTCTTCCCGTGGCGGCTGGTGAGGAAGAACAAGGCGGCGGCCTGATGCGTGATGGCGGTTTGGGCCTGCGCGGTGGTTGTAGCAACGGGTCGCCTTGGCCCGGCGAAGCGCGGCGCGAAGACGGCCGACCCCGGTTGACCGGCCTCACCGCGGCCGGCTGCAGAGGCTACAGCAATTTAAGTTTTCTCGTAGCCGTTTTGGTATCGGGGTAGCGCAGGCATCCTGCCTGCTCTCTCGACTGAAGCAGGCTGGAAGCCTGCGCTACTTTTACGGCCACACTTCAATTAATCTGCTCTGGCAGGCTTCACCTTTGAGGTCTGCCTCCCGCAAAATCGTAACGATCAGGGGGCGGCGGCGTGGGGACTGTTATCGTCCGCCTGCCTTCCGCTCGAACGCGAAGAGGGATTGCTGCGCCAGGCCGGCGTGCGCTCCGAAATGCATCCGGCCGAAGTGGGCGATCTGCTGGGGCGCCCAGCCTTCCAGCCCGTAGCGGGAGGCCATCGCCTTGATGATCCACACGTCCACGGGAAACGCCTCGAAGCGGCCGGCACCGAACAGGAGCACGCAGTCGGCCACTTTTTCGCCCACGCCGGGCAGCTCGCGCAGCCGCTCCTTGGCCTCGGCGTAGGGCAGTTGTCCGGTCTGTTCCAGCCAGTCCGGCCGTCCGGCGAGAAACTGCGCGGTCTGCTGCACATAGCGCGCCCGGAAGCCGAGCAGGCAGGCCCGCAGGTCCTCCTCCCGCACCGTGGCCAGTTCGGTCCACGTGGGCAGGCGGTGGAAGCCCGTCACGATTTCGCAGCCGTGCCGCCGGGCGAGCAGTTCGATCATCTGTTTGATCTGCACGATCTGCTTGGTGGCGCTGCAGAGGAAGCCCAGCAGGGTCTCGCCCAGCGGCTGCCGGAGCAGGCGCAGCCCGCGGAACGATTCGAGGCAGCGGGCCAGGTGCGGATCGCTCCGCCATGGCAGGTCGTCGGCCAGCCGGGCGAAATCGGTGCCGACGCCGAAGTACGGCGGCAGCTGGCGGGCGACGGTTTCGGCGAGAGTCTGCGGCGCGGACCACAGCAAGGTGCCCCGGTCGGAGAGTTTGAGGCGCGCCACGCAATCGGACCATACTCCCTGCCAGGAGCCGTCCGCCGTGCGGACCCAGCGGAAGGCCTGGCCGCCGTCGAGAATTTCGGCGAGCACGGCGGGTGAAAGCGTTTCGGGCAGCGCGAGCGGCTGCCAGTCGGACCAGGCGAGGGAAGCGGGCATGGGGACGGATGGTGATCTGTGACTAGGCAAGGCTCCGCCCGGAGGCAACGGCGGAAGCGGGCTTGATTTTTCGGTGAACCCCGGTCGCGATGACCGGTCGCAACACCGATGACCGCCACCGCCTACACCCGCGGCGAGGAACTCGCCAACAGCCTGACGCACGGTCTCGGCCTGATCCTGAGCGTGGCGGGTCTGAGTGTGTTGGTGACGTTTGCGGCGTTGCGCGGCGACGCCTGGATGGTGACCGGCTGCGCGGTCTTTGGCGGTTCCCTGGTGTTGCTCTACACGGCCTCGACCCTTTACCACGTGTGGCGGACGCCCCGGGGCAAGCGGTGGCTGCGCGTGTTCGACCATGCGGCGATCTTCCTGCTCATCGCCGGCACCTACACGCCGTTCCTGCTGGTGAGCCTGCGCGGACCGTGGGGCTGGAGCCTGTTCGGCGTGGTCTGGGCGCTGGCGGTGGCGGGGATCGTGCTGAAGTTGTTTTTCACGGGCCGGTTCCGCCTGCTGTCGACGCTCCTTTACCTGTTCATGGGCTGGATTGTCCTGATTGCGTTCAAGCCGCTGGCGGCGGCGTTGCCGCGCGGCAGCCTGATGCTACTCCTGGCCGGCGGCGCGGCCTACACGGGCGGCACGGGGTTTTATCTGTGGAAGCGTCTGCCCTATCACCACGCGGTCTGGCACCTCTTCGTGCTCGCCGGTAGCATCTGCCATTTCCTGGCGGTGTTCAGCGGCGTCGTGCCGCGGCCCGCATAGGGCTCGTTGCGACGGCCCAGCGGATGACGCTGGGCGCGCGGGTTTGACAGCCAGAGTTTGCTCGGCACGCTTGATGGCGATGGTCACATTGCGCCTCAAACCGATCGTTGAGAAACGGCTCGCGAAATTTGCCCGGAAATCCGGGCAGACGAAGACTTCGTTTGCGCTTCAAGCGGTGGAGGAAAAACTGGAAGAGCTGGAGGATGTGACGGTGGCGGTGGCTCGTTTGAGAAAACCTGCACGAACTTATTCCGCGGAAGAGGTCAAACGTGAGCTGAGCATACCGCTTCGATGAGCGAGCGTTGCGTGAACTGAAGAAGCTCGATCGGCAGGCGCAGATCGAGATCGTTGCCTACCTCGATGAGCGGATTGCAGGATCGGATGATCCGCCGCGTTTCGGCAAACCCCTGCGCAAGGACTTGAAGGGATTATGGCGTTACCGGGTTGGCGACTGCCGGATTATTTGCGATATCCGCCGCGGTGAACTTGTCGTCCTGGTGATTCGAGTGGGGCACCGTTCGCGGATATACGAGTGAACCCAGGCGCTCCCACGCCATCCCTCTCATTTTCCCGGCTGCTCCCAAAGAAAGCTTTCCTTCGCGATCAGCGTTTTGCCATCGGCTGCGAGCACACGCAGGTGCCACGCCACCGGCCGGGCCTTTGCCTCGGGCCAGTCGGCGCCAGTGAGTCCGAGCTGATAGACCGGGCTGCCGGCGGGAATGTCGGCCGGGAAAACGAAGGTTTTCGGTTCGGGCGCGGCCGGCGTGATGACCTGCAGCTCGAACTTGGCGCCGGCGAGCGGCCGGTCTGCGTTCTTCAACCGTACGAGCCAGTAGAAGCCGCCGCGCGCATCGGGCTGGGAACGCAACACGCGGATCCCGCCGGTGTTCTCCCGGCCGTCGAAGTACTCGGAAACGCGTTGGAACGACGCGGCATCGCGCCAACCGGTGAACACCCGCACGATTTCGACCCCGGCCGCTGGGCTGCGGACGGGCAGCACCAGCAGCAGGAGCAGCGGGAGATGGCGCAACGATGGTCTCATGCACCCCAAGATGAAGGGCAACTCGCACCGGCACAAGGACGCAGAGCGGATTGCGGGCGGGGCCGGCAGATTCCGTGTTACCGTTCGAGGTACACGTCCTTGTACTGGTGGATGCCGAGCAGCGCCGGCCGCCAGTTCCTGACCGCCGGATGGCAGAGGAAGACGCGCGTATTGAAGAAGACCGGCGCGATGGGCGCCGCACCCAGCAGGATGGCCTCGGCCTGCTGGTAAAGCTCGTTGCGCCGCGCCGGATCCTGCTCGGCGCCGGCCGCCCGAACCAGCCGGTCGTAAGCGGGATCGGCCCAGCCGGTGGAGTTGTTGCCGCCGTCGGAGGTGAAAAGCTCGAGATAGGTGCTGGGGTCGACGTAATCGCCGATCCAGTGGGCGTAGGAGATGTCATAATTGAGCTGGCGCTCGTCATTGAGCCACACGCGCTGCTCTTTGTTGGCGAGGGTGACCCCGATGCCGAGTTCGCGCCGCCACATCTGCTGGACGGCCTCGAGCAGCCGCTGGTTGAGCTCGAGGGTGGCAAATTGGATTTCCACCTTGGGAAAGCCGCGGCCGCCGGGATAGCCCGCCTCGGCGAGCAGCCGTCGGGCCGCGGCGAAATCATCCGGGATGCCGGCCCGGGCCGTGTAGCCGGCGGTGTCGGGCGGAGTCAGGCAATGCGCCGGCTGCTGGCCGCCGAGCAGGACGTCCCGGACCAGCGCGGTCCGGTCCAGGGCCCGGGCGAGCGCCTGGCGCACATGCGGGTCGTTGAAGGGAGGCCGCCGGGTGTTGAAGCGCATGAATGCGGTGTCGAGGAAGGGATCGATGCGCAGGATCGCCGGATGATCCCGACGGTAGGCGGCGATCTTCGACAACGGCACGTCGGAAGTCAGGTGGAGCTGGCCGGCGCGGAAGGCGGCCTCCTGCGTGGACGCGTTCTCGATCGGATAGAAGACGATGCGGTTCAGCCGCACGTGGCGTGCGTCCCAGTAGTTGGGGTTGCGCCCGACCACGACGCGGCTGCCGGGCGACCATTCCTGGAGGAC
>JBAZMN010000092.1:0-6434 GCA_041649735.1 Opitutaceae bacterium
GTCCGCGACGCCCTGGGCGTGCCGGAACTGGTCGGGGTCATCCCCTGGTCGGAAGCGATCCGTTCGGCCGAGCGGCAAGGCCGCCCGGTCCTCGACCGCGCCGGCCGGGAACTCCGGAACTGCTTTGAGCTGATCCTGCAGAAACTGCAACCGATCGCCGGGAAGGAGCGTGTCAAATGACCGACTTCGTCTGGGAAAAATATGAACGCCTCATGGCGCGGATCGCAGGACTCGAAGAACAGATCGAGGATCTGCAGAACCAGCTGGCGGGCGACGAAGGCGCGGCCGTCATCCGGCAGGAGCTGAGGGACCGGTCGGAGCAACTGGCCCAGGCCCGGACCGAACTGAGCCGCATCAGCGACGGATGCGGGAAACCCCACTCCTTCTGACCGGGAAACGGAAGCGATTGCGCCCACTTTATAGGAAACCCAGGAAACCAAAATCTGCCGCCAAAGAATCCCATGCATTCACCACCGAAGTTCCTCGCCACTGCGATTGGCAGCCTGCCCTACAGCGACCCGGCCAAGGCCGTGGACGTGGTGCTGGCCAGCATCCCGGAGGCGCCCATCTGGCCGCAGCTGCCCCGGCTCGGCATCAACGAACAGATGGAGATCCAGTATTCCGAGGGCCTGCCCGGGATCGTGATCGATCGTGAGAAGGGCCGCATGTATTTCGACACGGCGAAGGATTCCTCGGAGGCCTTCGCCGCGTTCTATGAAACCTACCTCGCCGCGACCGAGGCGGCCGCGGGGGCCGGAGACTTTTCGTCGATGGCGATCAGCGCGGATTTCTCCAAAGGCATCTCTGCGCTGGAGAAGCGGCTGCGGGCCGAGGGGAAGAAACGGCCCTACGTGAAAGTCCAGACCACGGGACCGTGCTCCTTCGCGCTGACGATCACGGACGAAAACAAGCGCGCCATCTATTACAATGAGGAGTTCCGCGACATCATCATCAAGGCGCTGGCGATGAAGTGCCGCTGGCAGATCCAGAAATTCAAGCCGTATGCCGAACAGACGATCTGCTTCATCGACGAGCCCATTCTTTCCGCCTTCGGCAGCTCGACCTATGTCTCCGTGAAGCGGGAGGACGTGGTGGCGCATCTCAAGGAAGTGATCGATGCCGTCCACGCCGAGGGCGGACTGGCCGGCATCCACTGCTGCGGCAACACCGAGTGGAGCATCCTGATCGACGCGGGGGTGGACATCCTGAACTTCGACGCCTTTGGCTTCGGCGAAACGATCGCCATGTATCCGCAGGCGGTCAAAGCCCACCTGCAACGGGGCGGCGCCATCGCCTGGGGCGTCGTGCCGACCTCCGGGGCGATCCGGGAGCAGACCGCCGAGAAGCTCGCCGCCCATTTTGAAAGGATGGCGGACAACCTGGCCGCAAAGGGCATCGACAAATCGATGATCCTGCAGCAGGCGATCATCACGCCGTCCTGCGGCACGGGCTCGATGGAAGTGCCGGACGCGGAAAAGGTTTTCCGGATGCTGCCCCTGGTTTCCCAGACCCTGCGGGCGAAACACGGCTTCTGATGTCCTACACCATTGCGATCACCGGTAAGGGCGGCGTGGGCAAAACCACCGTGGCGTCACTGATCGTGCTCCGGCTCGCCGCCGGCGGCCGCCGGCCGGTGCTGGCGGTGGACGCCGATCCCAACACCTGTCTCGACACCGCCCTCGGCGTGCGGATCAAGCATACGGTGGGCGGGGTGCGGGAGGAGGCCCGGGTGCTCGCCGGGGAAGGCAAGGTCACCGGAGTGGCCAAACAGGAGCTCCTGCAGCTCAAGATCACCAGGAGCCTGGTGGAGGCCAATGACTTCGACCTCATCGCGATGGGGCGGCCGGAGGGCCCGGGCTGTTACTGCTTTGCCAATCACGCACTGCGGGAAACGATCAAGGAGATTGCCGATGATTATCCGTATGTGGTCATCGACAACGAGGCCGGCCTCGAAAACCTTTCGCGCCGGATCGTGCGGGAGCTGGACCTGATGATCATGGTGGCCGATCCCTCCCGGCAGGGACTGGAGACGGTCCGACGGCTGTTCGGCCTGGCCCGGGAAATGAAGATCAAGGTGAAGAAACTGGCCCTGGTCATCAACCGCCTGCGGCGGGAGGAACTGCCGCCCGGCGCCGGACCCCTGCAGGCCGAAACCGGGGCCGCCCTCGTCCTCGGTCTGCCGGATGATGCGGAGTTGACGCGCCTTTCCGAAAACGGCGGCCGGCTGCAGGAAATGCCGGCCTCCAACCGGGTCGTGATGGCGGTCGATCGCTTGCTGTCCGACGCGGGCGTGCCGGCTTTGCCCGCCGCCAAACGCTCCTGACCGCCACCCTGAAAATCAGCCTCAACCAACGGACCTGCCATGAGCGAAACGATCACCACCATGTCCAAGGACAATGTCCGGGTGTGGAAAGCGGAAGAACGGGTTTCCGACGCCGCGTCCATCGAGATGCTCAACAAGGCGCTGCTGGACAACGTGGACACCTGTTTTGCGCGGCTGGACACCCAGCGCGGCCAATGCACCTTCGGCAAGAACGGCGTGTGCTGCCGCCTTTGCTACATGGGGCCGTGCCGCATCACGGCCAAGGCCCCGCGGGGCGTGTGCGGGGCGGACGCCGACACGATCGTCGCGCGCAACTATGTGCGCGAAGCCGCCAGCGGCACCGCCGCCCACTCCGACCACGGCCGGCATCTCGTGCTGTTGCTGAAAAAAGTGGCGGAAGGCCGGGGCGGTTCCTACAAGATCGCCGACGAGCCGGCCCTCCGCCGTGCCGCCCGTCTTTACGGGATCGAGGAGAACGGGCGGACCAAGGAGGCGGTGGCGCTCGATCTGGCCAACCTTTTCATCACGGAGTTCAACGGGCAGGAGGATCCGCTGCAGACCTTGAAACTCGCCCCGGTCAAGCGCCAGGGCGTCTGGCGCAACCGCGGCATCCTGCCCTCGGGCATCGACCGGATGGTGGTGGAATCCCTGCACCGGACCCACATGGGGGTGGACCACGACTACCGGAACCTTTTGCTGCACGCCTTCCGCACCTCGCTGGCGGACGGCTGGGGCGGATCGCGCGTGGCTTCCATGGCCTCCGACATCCTCTTCGGCACGCCGTCGCCGGTGCGAAGCCGCGCCAATCTCGGAGTGCTGGGGGAAAAGACCGTCAACATCATCGTGCACGGCCACGAACCGGCCCTGTCCGAAATGCTGGCCCTCGCCTCGCGGGATCCGGAGATTCTCGCCGACGCCAGGGCCGCCGGCGCCGCGGGCCTGACCCTCGCCGGCATCTGCTGCACGGCCAATGAAATCCTCATCCGCCACGGGATTCCGGTGGCCGGCAACTTCCTCCAGCAGGAACTGGCGATCATCACGGGTGCGGTGGAGATGCTGATCACCGACGTGCAGTGCGTCATGCCGAGCCTGCCCGAGGTGGCGAAGGCCTATCACACCGAGGTGATCTCCACCAGCGACATTGCCCGGACGATCGGCGCGGCGCACGTGCCGTTTGACGAGGCCCGCGCGATGGAAAATGCCAAGGCCCTCATCCGCCGGGCGATTGCCAATTTCAAAAACCGCGATCCCGGCAAGGTGGCCGTGCCCAAGGCCTCCAAACCCCTCGTGGCCGGTTTCAGCGTGGCGGCGATCAAGTACATGCTCGGCGGCACCTTCCGCGCCTCGTTCCGTCCGTTGAACGACGCCATCATTCAGGGACGCATCAAGGGGATCGTCGGCGTCGTCGGCTGCAATAATCCGCGGATCAAGACCGACTCCTATGTCAACGCCCTGACCCGTGAACTCATCAAAAACGAGGTGATTGTGCTCAAGACCGGCTGCGCGGCCATCGCCTCGGCCAAGGCCGGCCTGCTGACGCCGGAGGCGGCTTTGGAACTGGCCGGACCCGGCTTCCGGGAGGTCTGCGAAGCGGTGGGCATTCCGCCGGTGCTGCACATGGGCAGCTGTGTGGACAACTCGCGGCTGCTCGAAGCCGCCACCGAGGTCGTGCTCGAAGGCGGACTGGGGGACGACCTTTCCGAGGTGCCGGTGGTCGGGATCGCGCCGGAGTGGATGAGCGAGAAGGCCATTGCCATCGGCTGCTACTTCGTGGCCTCGGGGGTGGATGTCATCCTCGGCCATCCGTTCCACATCGGCGGTTCGGAAAACGTCACCCGGTTTCTCCATGAAGAGTCCCGGGATCTTTTCGGCGCCTCCTTCCATGTGCACGCCGATCCCCTCGAGGCGGCCGCCGCGATCATGAACATCATCAACCAACGGCGGGAACGGCTGGGCATCAACCGGAAGGCCGAACGCAAACTCTACGATATGAAGGACCGGAGGGCGCTCAATGTCTAAGGTGATCTGTTCCAGCGCCATTGATGGCGCCATCGGCTGGGTGACCAGAGCCGAGGTGAAACTCGATGAGGCCATCGCCGCCAAGGGCGAGTCCTGCGCCGTCGGGTTCCCCGACACGGCGTATTATCTGCCGGTGATTTACTCCTTCACCGGCGAGAAGATGCAGACGCTGGCCGACCTGCGGCGCATCCTCCGGCGCGCGAAGGAGCTGCTGCCCCCGCGCCCATCCGACAACGTGTGGCTGCCCTACCTCGGCCACGCGCTCGACGCCGGCGTGGCGGCGCTGTTTGCGTGCGAGGTGATCGAGGCCTGCAAATATCTGGTGGGTCCGAATCCCGTCGACGGCCTCTGGCTGGGGGCCGCGAGCGATGTCATCATGCGCGAGCGCGGCATCGAATTCGTCGACGGCACGGCGCCGGGCTTCGCCGCCATCACCGGGGCGGCGCCGACAAACCAGATTGCGGTCAAGATCGCGACCGAGCTCCAGGAGAAAAACCTCTACGTTTTCATGGGCGGATGCACGCACGGCAAACAGTTCGCCGAGCAGCTGGCCGAGGAGGGCGTCCAGCTGGGGTGGCAGACCCGGCTGGTTCCCTTCGGACGGGATGTGTCGGCCCTGATCTACGCCCTGGGCTTCGCGAACCGCGCGGCCCTTTCCTTTGGCGGCGTCAAGCCGGGGGATTTCGCCGCCAACCTCAAATACAACAAGAACCGCATTTTTGCCTTCGTCCTCGCCTTCGGCGAGGTCACGCCGGACAAGTACGCGGCGGCGGCCGGCGCCATCAACTACGGCTTCCCCGTCATCGCGGACACGGACATCCCGCAGATCCTGCCCACGGGCGTGTGCACCTACGAGCACGTCGTGGCGCAGGTGCCGCCCGAGACCATGGTGGAGAAGGCCCTCGAGGTGCGCGGGTGCAAGGTCAAGATCACCAAGGTGCCGATCCCGGTGCCGTACGGCCCCGCCTTCGGCGGCGAGCGGATCCGGAAGGCGGACGCCCAGATCGAGTTCGGCGGCAACCGCACCACGGCCTTCGAGTTTGCGACCATGGTCGATCTCGACCAGATCAACGACGGTGACATCGAGGTGATCGGCCCCGACATCGACCAGGTCGAGCCGGGCTCCGCCCTGCCGCTGGCGATCTGGGTCGAGGCGGCGGGCCGGAAAATGCAGCCCGATTTCGAGCCGATCCTCGAACGGCAGATCCACCACCTGATCAACGGCGCCGAAGGCATCTGGCACATGGGCCAGCGGGACATCGTGTGGACGCGGGTCTCCAAGAGCGGCTACGCCAAGGGCCTGCGCCTGCGTCATTACGGCGAGATCCTGCACGCCAAGCTGCTCTCGGATTATCCCGCCATCGTCGACAAGGTCAAAGTCACCCTCATCACCGACGCCGACGAGGTGCAAAAGCGCCTCGCGGTCGCGCGCAAGATTTACGACGAGCGCAACCGCCGCCTCGAATCCATGACCGACGAGTCGGTGGACACGTTCTACTCGTGCCTGCTCTGCCAGTCCTTTGCGCCGAATCATGTCTGTGTCATCACACCGGAGCGCCTGGGCCTCTGCGGCGCCTACAACTGGCTGGATGGCAAGGCCGCCTACGAGATCGACGAAACCGGCCCCAACAAGCCCATCCAGAAGGGCGAATGCCTGGACCCGGTGCGCGGCATCTGGAAGGGCGTCAACGAGTACGTCTATCCCAACAGCCACAAGACGGTCGATTGCTTCGCCGCCTACTCCATCATGGAGTTCCCCATGACGAGTTGCGGCTGCTTCGAGGCCATCTGCGCCTACGTCCCCGAATGCAACGGCGTCATGGTCGTCAACCGCGAGTTCCTCGAGGACACACCCGTGGGCATGACCTTCTCGACCCTGGCCGGCAGCGTGGGCGGCGGCCAGCAAACCCCCGGCTTCATGGGGTGCGGCAAGGTGTTCCTGACCTCCCGGAAATTCCTGTTCTCGGAGGGCGGCCACCAACGGCTCATCTGGATGCCCAAGGAACTCAAGGCGCTGCTGGCCGCCGATCTGCAGAAGCGTTTTCAGGAACAGGGGGTGCCGGACCTTCTCGACAAGATCGCCGACGAAACC
>JBAZMN010000093.1:0-6398 GCA_041649735.1 Opitutaceae bacterium
TTCTCGCCGGACTGCCCGGTGACGGTCACGCCCTGTTCGCCGCGGATCTGATCCGGCCTGCCGCCGCCGGCAAACTCATCACCCGGGTGTTGCGCGCCCTGGGCCGGATCGACGTCCTGGTGAACAACGCCGGCATTTACGAATTGCACGCGCCCGGGGAGGTCACCTTTGGCGAATGGCGGCACGGCTGGGAGCGCACGCTGGCCGCCAATCTCACCGCGCCGGCCCACCTGTCTTTTCTCGCCGCCCGGGCCATGCGCCGGACCGGCGGCGGGCGGATCGTGAACATCTCTTCGCGCGGCGCGTTCCGGGGTGAACCGAAAGCCCCCGCCTATGGCGCAGCCAAGGCCGGACTCAACGCCCTCGGCCAGTCGCTGGCCAAGGCGCTCGCGGGGAAGCGCGTCTTTGTCTTCACCGTCGCGCCCGGCTGGGTCGACACCGAGATGGCCGCCGGACATTTGCGGGGGCCCCGCGGCGCCGAAATCGTGCGGGACATCCCGCTGGGGCGCGTGGCCACGGCCGGAGAAGTGGCGCGCGCCGCCGTCTGGTTCGCGCTGGATGCGCCCGAATCCATGACCGGCTGCATCGTCGACCTGAACGGCGCGTCCTACCTGCGCCCGTAAATCCAGGCTGCGGATCCCGAGCCGTACAGGCGCTGCGCCTCAGCGCATGCGGACGAAAAACCACCCCGCCACACCGATCATGACGGCATTGGGCAGCCAGGCGGCGACCTGCGGCGTGAGCAGCTCGCGTCCCCCGATCATGTTCGCCAGATTGACCAGCAGATAATAGGCGAAGAACAGACCGATGGATTTGGAGACGCCCACCACCGGACTCACCCGGACACCCGACATCGCGAAGGGAATCGCGATGCCGATGACGATCAGGCAGCCGAGCGTGTCGGCGATCAGGCTGTAATAACGCATGGCGTATTTCGTCACCTTGGGATTGCCCTCGACGGTCAGATAGTCGATCAGGCGTCTCAACTCGCGGAACGAAAGATCGATCGGATCGCGGTCGATCAGCAGCATGAGCTGCGGATCCTCATGGAAATCGGCAAAAACCCGGTCGATAAAGGGAAGCGGGCGCACCGTTTCCCCGGTCTCGGCGTCAAAGCGCATCTCGCAGCCATCGTGGAACGTCCACTTGCGGATGGCGGCATCATACTCCGCCACCCGGGCCAGATACCGCACGGTTTCGCGCCGCCGGGCATCAAGAATGGACACGCTCACTCCGTAGGCGCGGCCGGTGAAGCGGTTGTAGCGGTTGATGTACCAGAGGCGCCCCTCCGCCCGGTTGTCGAAGGCCACACTCGTGATGAGGCCCGCGCGCTCCACGCCGTCGGTATGCGCCTGGTGCCGGAATTCCAGGCTGTCCTTGAGGCTCCGCGATTCCTCGACCGACCAGGGCACGACGCGTGAGTTGAACAGCCACATGAGTCCGCAGCACAGCACTCCGATCACCCAGATCCCGCGCGTGAGCCGGAAGATGCCGAGACCCGCGGCCCGCATGGCGGTGAACTCATTGCTGCGGTGGAGCTGGCCCAGCAAGGAGATGAGCAGCGCGAGCGGCAGCACCACCGTGAGAAAACTCGGCATGAGCACCGTGTAGTAGACGGCGATGTCGACCGCGCCGGCGCCGTCGTCAAGGAGGTCGCGGAAATCATCGTACATCTCCTGCATCAGCAGCAGGCCGATCGTGGCCGCGAGCACCAGGCCCAGAATCTTCAGCCATTCGCCAAGGATGTGGCGGTCGAGGGTCTTCAATGCACGAGAGTTAAAACGGCAGGATGCCTTCAAGGCCAAGCGCAAAGTCCGCGGCCGGCGCGCCCCCCCGTTCGCATCCATACCGCCCCTTGATTTTTTGCGCGGTGTCTTGCTAACTTCCCTGCTTTCCCCTTTCACCCTCACCTCACCCCACTTTCGCTCTCACTTCCACCCTCACTTTCACTCTCTTCTCTCATGTCCACGCCGCAACACTACGAATTCCAGGCCGAAATCCGGCAGCTGCTCGATATCGTCATCCACTCGCTCTACACGGAGAAGGAAATCTTCGTCCGCGAGCTGGTCTCCAACGCCTCCGACGCGCTCGAGAAGCTGCGCCATCTCCAGCTCACCGAGAAGGAGGTCTTTGACGACCGGCTCCCGCTGGAAATCAACCTGACCACTGACGACGCAGCCAAGACCTTCACGATCCAGGACTTCGGCGTCGGCATGACCCGCGCCGAGCTGGTTGAGAACCTCGGTACCATTGCCCACTCCGGCTCGAAGGCTTTTCTCAAGGCCTTGGGGGAAAACGGCGCCCAGGGCGCGAATCTCATCGGCCAATTCGGCGTCGGTTTCTACAGCGCGTTCATGGTCGCCCGCCGGGTGCGGGTCTACGCCCGCTCCTGGCGCGTCGGCGAGTCCGGCTGCGTCTGGGAATCTGACGGCTCCGGCAGCTATACCATCGAGGAGGCCGAAGGCCAGCGCCGCGGCTGCAAGCTCGTGGTCGAATTGAAGGACGAGTGCACGGAGTTCAGCCTCGCCACGAAGATCGAGGAGATTCTCAAGCGCTACTCCTCGTTCGTGCAGTTTCCGGTCAACCTCAACGGCAAGCGTGTCAATACCATCCAGGCCCTCTGGTTGCGCAACAAGAACGAGATCAAGGACGAGGAGTACGCCGAGTTCTACAAGTTCCAGGCCGACGCCTTCGACACCCCGCGCCTGCGCCTGCACTTCAGCGCCGACGCCCCGCTGGCCATCAACGCGCTGCTTTTCGTCCCGGAGGAGAATCCCGAGCGCCTCGGGCTCGTCCGCGCCGAGCCGGCGGTGGCGTTGTACTGCCGCAAGATCCTCATCGACCCGCGCCCGAAGGATCTGCTGCCGGAGTGGCTGCGCTTTCTCAAGGGCGTCGTCGACAGCGAAGACCTGCCGCTGAATATCTCGCGGGAGATGACGCAGGATCGCAGCCTCGTCGCCAAGCTCAACCGCGTGCTCACGCGCCGTTTCATCAAGTTCCTCGAGGAGGAGGCGAAGGAATGTCCCGACAGCTACAAGGAGTTCTACCGGCGCTTCGGCATTTATCTCAAGGAGGGTGCCGCCCTCGACCACACCTACAAGGACGAGCTGATGAAGCTGCTGCGGTACGAATCGTCACTGACGAAGAAAGGGGAACTCACCGGCTTCGCCGACTACGTCTCACGCATGCCGGACGGACAGAAGGAAATTTATTACCTCGTCGGCCCGAACCGCGAGGCCATCGAGGCCGGTCCGTATCTGGAAGGCTTCCGGGCCCGGAATCTCGAGGTGCTGTTCTGCTACGAAAACGTCGATGAATACGTGATGAACAACGTGCACACGTTTGACGACAAGCGCCTCCTTGCCGCCGATCACGCGGATGTCAAGCTGGGCGACCTGCCCACGCCGCCCGGCGAGGACGCCCTCGCCGGCACGCAGCTCCAGGCACTCGTCACCTGGCTCAAGGAAACCCTCGGCGACCGGGTGGCGGAGGTGAAGAGCAGCGACCGCCTTGTCGGCTCCCCCGCCCTGGCGCTCAACGCCGACAAGTTCTCGTCACCCCATCTGCGCCGCCTGATGAAAGCCATGAAGACCGAGGGCACCGACGATTCGCCGCTGCGGGTGGAGTTGCACCTCAATCCGCGTCATGCCGTCATCAAGCACCTGGCCGCAACCCGGGAGGCGAAGCCCGAGGTGGCGAAACTCATGGCCGAACAGGTGCTGGACAACGCGCTCATTGCGGCCGGCCTGCTCGACGATCCGCAGAAGATGGTGGCGCGGATCTACAAGCTGCTCGAAACGGTGTGACCAAAAGCCCGGCGAACCCGGGCCCGGAGGAAAAGCCGCCGCGCCCCGATTTGCATCCCGGTGGCCATCCCGGATCGCCGCGATTTCAACTTTGATTCAACGACTTGGACGGACTAGCCTTCCCTTCGTTTTCACCCGTTTCAGGGTGAGGGTTTCTGTCCTGTCCGGCGTATTACCTCGCATGATCGATCGCGATCCCAACCTGTCCCGCGTGCTCAAGAGCTGGCCGCACCAACCGCCGCCCGCCCCCCGCTTCAAGGCCGAGGTCTGGGCGCGCATCGAGGCGGCCCGCGAGGCACCCTGGGCCGCCGCGGCGCTGATCGCCGGCAGGCTGGGCATCCCGGCCCGGCACTTCCGCTGGGCGCTGCCGCTCGGCGCCAGCCTGCTGCTGGCCCTCGCCGCCGTGGCCGGCATCGGCGCCGGCACCCTGCGCACCACCCTCACGGAAAACAACCGGATGGCCGCGGCCTATGTGCAGAGCATCGATCCGCTGCAAATGGCCGGCGGCCATGTTGATTGATGAAGCGCCTTGCCCTCTTCCTCCTGCTGGTCGCGGGCGTGGCTGCCGCCGCCTACGGCGTGACCTGCTATTTCAACTCCCGGCAGACGGAGGACCAATGGACCTGGCTGCGGCGCGAGTTTCACTTGAGCGACGCCCAGTTGGCGCGCATCCAGGCGCTGCACCGGGCCTACGAACCAGTCTGTGCCGACCACTGCCGCCGGATCATGGCCATGCAAAAGCGCCTGGCCGAACTGGAACGAGCCGGAACCAAGGATTCGCCTGACTACGGGGCAATGCAGCAGGCATGGGATGCCGTGAAACACGAGTGCAACGAGGCCACCTTGCAGCACCTGCGCAAGGTCGCCGCCGAGATGGATCCCGACCAAGGCCGCCGCTACCTCGCCTTGATGGTGCCGCGCATCAGCCGCTACGACCACCGCGAACCGCGGGGGGTGAGATGATCCCGGAGGCCAGCGGGCGCAGCGGACCGGATGCAGACGATCCGGCCGCGGTGACCGGCTCCGATGAAGCCCTCATGCGCGCCCTCGCCGGCGGCGACGATCTGGCGCTCAACCCGCTGATGGATCGCTGGCAGGCGCCGTTGCGGGGTTTCCTCTACCGGTACACGCAAAACGAGCACGACGCCCTCGATCTGGCGCAGGAGACTTTTGTGCGGGTGTACCAGCACCGGGCGCGCTTCCGCGCTGACGCACGGTTTTCGACCTGGATGTTCCAGATCGCGCTCAATTTGGCGCGCTCCCGCGCCCGCTGGCAGAAGCGCCATCCCACCGATTCGCTGGATCTCGAACCGGAAAACCAGGAATCCAGGCTGGAGCTTTCCGATGAAGCCACCCCGGCGGCGGACGCGCTCCGGGCGGAAAAAATCGCCGTTGTGCGCAACGCCATTGCCGTCCTGCCGCCCGACCTGCGCGCCGCCGTGATCCTGTCCGAATACGAGGAGAAATCGCACGCGGAGATCGCGGTCATCGCCCGCACCACGCCCAAGGCGGTCGAAACCCGGCTCTACCGGGCCCGGCAGCAGCTGCGCAAGGCGCTCGAAAAATACCTGCAGGCATAGCCGGTCCGGGCTGAACAGTGCCCAAAGCAGCGCTGCTGTGCTCCTTCCCGGTTTGCGGTTATGCCGGCGTGGGTATCCTTTGTGCTCATGTCACTGGTCTCCATCAATCCCGCCACGGGCAAGGTGATCCGTCGCTATCGCGAACATTCGGCCCGGCAGCAGGCCGTCGCCGTCGAACGCGCGCATGCCGCCTTTCTGGCCTGGCGCCGGGCATCCTTCACCGGCCGGGCCCGCCGGTTGCAAGCCGCGGCCCGGGCGCTCCGACGCCGCCTTAAAACTCATGCCGGCCTCATCACTGCCGAGATGGGCAAGCCCGTCACCCAGGCCCGGTCCGAGATCGAGAAATGCGCCCTGGTCTGCGAGCATTATGCGCAGAACGCCGAAACGTACCTCGCCGCCGAGCGGCCCCCGGGGGCTCCGAAAAACAGTTTCATCACCTTCCAGCCGCTCGGGGTGGTGCTGGCCGTGATGCCTTGGAACTTTCCCTACTGGCAGGTTTTCCGCGCAGCCGTGCCGGCGCTGATGGCCGGCAACACGATCGTGTTGAAGCATGCCTCCAACGTCTGCGGATGCGCCCGGGCCATCGAATCCGTTTTCCGGGAAGCCGGCCTGCCGGCCGGCGCGTTTCAGACCCTGCTCCTCGGCGCGGAGCGCGTGCCGGCGCTGATCGCCCATCCGCGGGTGCAGGCGGTCACGCTCACCGGCAGCACCGCGGCCGGCCGGCAGGTCGCGGCGCTGGCCGGGGCGGCGCTGAAAAAGTGCGTGTTGGAGCTGGGCGGCAGCGATCCGTATGTGATCCTGGCCGACGCCGACCTCGATCTCGCCGCCGAGCTCTGCGCGCGGTCACGTCTCATCAACGGCGGCCAGAGCTGTGTCGCCGCCAAGCGCTTCATCGTGGTGGAGAAAATCCGTCCGGCCTTTGAGCGCCGCCTGGTCGAGCGGATGGCGGCCCGCAAGGTCGGTTCGCCGGCCGATCCCGACACCGACATCGGTCCGCTGGCGCGGGCCGACT
>JBAZMN010000094.1:0-6380 GCA_041649735.1 Opitutaceae bacterium
CGGCCGCCATCGGCGCGCTGGAAGCCGTAGGCACGTTCGACGCGGGCGATCCGCACCTCATAGGCCTCGTACCAGGTCTCGCGCCCGCCCCGCTGGGCCTGCAAATGCTCGGTGTCGCGCTTCCAGACGAGGATCGCGGCCTCGTCGCGCCAGTAGCTCACGGTGATCCCAATGCCGTCGGCATTGCGCGCGCTTTCGAGGCCGAGAAAGCCATCAGACCGCGCACCCAGCTCCTCCATCTTTTGCGCCATGGCGCGGTAACCTTGGTCGCCCTCGGTGCGCCGGGAGGTGAAGATCACGGCATAGTAGGGCGGGGCGGGGGTGGAGGCGAGGCTGGAGGTCGTGCTCATGGGCTTCATGCTAACGGCCCTGTTCCGGGATGCAAATTTACCGACGGCGCGGTGGTCGTTACCGGACTCGCCTTGAGTCGCGGATCGGTTTTAGTGCGCCCATCAACGTGACGAAACTGCAGATTCCACGCGAAACGCCGGTCCAAGCCCCGGAGCAGAGCGTCGTGTTCATCCGCAGCGACCGGGCGCACCGGTACCGGCTGACGCTGCGGCGCGACGGCACCGCCGTGGCCACCATTCCGCGGCACGGCTCGGAACGCGCGGCGCGGCAATTCGTCGGGCAGCACCTCGGCTGGCTCGAGCGGGCCCGGGCCCGGCAGCAAACCCGGCCGCGCGCCGCCGCGGTGTGGCTCCCGGGCACGCCGGTGCTCTGGCGGGGGGAAGCGCAGCCGATCCGCGTCGCGGCGGACGGGGCGCAGCCAATGGTGAGCCTGGGGGCCGACGTGTTCCGCGTGCCGCGGCTCGATGGCGACCTGCGGCCGGCGCTGGAAGCGCAATTCGCCCGCCGGGCGCGCATCGAACTGCCCGCCCGGACGTGGGAACTGGCTGCGGAGACCGGCATCCGGATCAAGCAGGTCACCATCCGTAATCAGCGCTCGCGCTGGGGCTCGTGCTCGGCCCGCGGCACGATTTCGCTCAACTGGCGGCTGATGCAGGCGCCCGACCCGGTGCGCGACTACATCATTCACCATGAGCTGATGCATCTACGGGAGATGAACCACTCTGCCCGGTTCTGGGCGCACGTGGAGGCGGTTTGCCCCGCCTGGCGTGCCGCCGAGCGCTGGCTCAAGCGGCACGGCAGCCTGCTGGGATTGTGAGCTGGAGGCCCGGCGCGGGACTCAGCCACGGGAAGCGGGTTTCTCCGGAATGAGCGCGCTGGCCAGCACCGACATGGTGAGCACGCCGCCGATGACGCCGAGCGAAACCACGGTGGAGATGTCGAGCCAGCGTTCGACCAGCATCTTCACGCCGATGAAGACGAGGATGATGGCGAGGCCGAGCTTCAGGTAGCGGAAGAGCTGCATGACGCCGTTGAGGGCGAAATAAAGCGAGCGCAGGCCCAGGATCGCGAAAATATTGGAGGTAAGCGCCACGAAGCCGTCCTTCGAGATCGCCAGCACCGCGGGCAGCGAATCGAGCGCGAACACCAGGTCCGTCGTTTCGACGACGAGCAGCACGATGAAAAGCGGCGTGGCCGCGAGCCGGCCCGCCTCCCGGATGAAGAAATGACCACCCTCCTGACGGGCCGACACCGGAAAGAATCTGCGGAAGAGCCGCACGGCCAGGTTGTGCTCGGGATCGACGTCGACCTCCTCCTTGCGCGGACGCGCCATCTTGATGCCGGTGTACACGAGAAACGCGCCAAAAAGGTAGAGCACCCAGTGGAAACGCTGGATGACACTGACGCCGGCGAGGATGAAGACCGCCCGCATCAGCACGGCGCCCAGGATGCCCCAGAACAGCACGCGGTGCTGCCACCGGGGTCCGACCTTGAAGTAGGCGAAGATGACGATGAAGATGAAGACGTTGTCGACGCTCAGGCAGAGTTCGACCAGGTAGGCCGCGAGAAACTGGTTCCCGAGTTCGGCGCCCCGCCAGTGGTAGACCAGGCCGTTGAAGGCCAGCGCCAGGGCGAACCAGACCCCGCACCAGACAAGCGCCTCCTTCATCTTCACCTCGTGGGAGTCGCGCTGAATCACGCCGAGATCCAGCGCCAGCATGACGGCAATGAAGGCAAAGAAACCGACCCACGCCCACCAGGGGAGCGGGGGGAGGGTATTCATGGCGGCAAACACCGGTGACATTGGCGGTGGAAGCATGGCCTCCGTCCGGCGGGCAGGGCAAGCGGAACTGGCCGACTCCGGTTTCTGGCTAATTTTTTGACTTTCCCGTGATTGGGGCTTTTACGAAGACCCTCGCACCATGACCCCCCGCCTTCTTTTGCCGTTCACCGCGCTGTGGATGATGCTGGCCGCGCCCGCCGCCCTGGCCCAGGCTGCAGCCGGGGCTAAGCCGCTGCCTCAGGAGGCGTTGTCTGACAGCCTGCTCGATCACACCGTGGCCTGGGTCCAGTCGTTCTTCAAAGCCGAGGGGGGCGGCAACGCCATCGGCCATTTCCTCGCGGCGGGCCTGTTGTTCATCGCAGCGGTCCTTCTGCGCAAGATCATCACCCATGTCATCTTCGTGTGGCTCAAGCGGCTCGCCGCCAGGACCACGACCACACTCGACGACAAGCTCTTCCCCGCGGTCGAGACGCCGGTCGCCTGGCTGGTGTTCGTCTTCCTGGTCTTCGCCGGCCTGCGGGTGCTTGTGTTGCCGTCGTGGGCTGAAACCTGGATCGGCTACGCCTTCGACGTGGCCTGGGTCGTCGTGCTCTTCTGGGGCCTGCTGCGCGCGCTCAACGCCGTGGTCGACCATCTCAAGGACATCGGCGACCGGCGGGGGCTCGGCCTGGAGCACTTCATGCCGATCATCAAGAAGACGCTCGGCGTGATCTTCGTGCTGCTCGCAGGCGTCACCATCGCGCAGCGGATGGGCATCGACGTGAAGGCCTTTCTCGCCGGCCTCGGCATCGGCGGCCTGGCCTTTGCCCTGGCCGCCCAGGACACGCTGTCCAATTTCTTCGGCTCGCTGGTCGTGGCGGTCGACCGCCCGTTCCGGGTGGGAGAATACGTGGGCATCGGCGCCGCCGAGGGCACGGTGGAGGACATCGGGCTGCGCTCGACCAAACTGCGCACCGGGGCGCGCACCCAGATCGTCATCCCGAACAAGATGGTGGCAAACGAGCTGGTGACCAATTACTCGCGCATGCCGCAGCGCCGCGTGGACCAACAGATCGGCCTGACCTACAACACGACCCCGGAGCAGATGCAGGGGTTCCTCGAGGACGCCCGCACCATCCTCCGCGGCGATCCCGACGTGCACCAGGACTTCATTGCCGTGAATTTCACCGGCTACGGCGCCTCGTCGCTCGACATCCAGATCGTCTATTTCGCGGCGAACCCCGACTGGAGAAAACACATGGAGCTGCGGGAGCGCATCAACCTGAAGATCATGCGGGCGGTGGCGGCCCGCGGCCTGTCCTTTGCCTTCCCGACCCAGACCCTCCACGTGGAGGACGCGGTGGCGCGGAAGCTGGCGGGCGTGAACCCGGCCGTGCTTTCCTGAAAATCTGCCGCCGTCGGGGTGGCGGAGGCGAACGTCGGGTCACGGGCCGGCGCCGATCGCGCGGTCGTAGGCCGCGCGGGCCGTCAGGTAGGTCCAGCGGGCTCCGGCCAGCCCGGCTTCGGCGGTGGCCAGCGCCGTCTGCGTGTCGAGCAGGTCGGTGATGAGCGCGGCCCCGCTCCGGTAGCGCTCGCGCACCACGCGCAGGCTTTCTTCGCTGGCGCGGACGTTGGCCTCGGTGGCGGCGATGGAATCTCCCGCCCGTTCCAGCTCGGCGGCGGCGGCCCACACCTCCTGGCGTACCTGCAGCACCCGGTTGTCATAGACGGCCTGCTCGCGGGCGAGCTCGGCCTTGGTGCGCGCGGTCCGATGGGCCCGGCTGCCGGCGTCGAAGACGGGCAGGTCGACGGAAAGGCCCACCTGCCACTCCGCCGTTCCCGGCAGGAAGGCGGTGTCATTCCACCCGTAGGCGCCGTCGGCGCGGAGCTTGGGGGTCCGGGCGGCGCGCGCCCCGTCCACGTTGGCCCGGGCGGCCTCGACGCGCAGTTGCTCCGCTTTCAGCTCGGGGCGACGGGCGATCGCCTGGCGGACGGCGGCCTCGATATCCGCCGGCGCGGGCGGCGAAACGGCCGGGGCGGGCGGGGCGATGGCGAGCGGGGTTTCGGCCGGACGGCCCATGACGGTGTTGAGCTGGCCGGAGCCTGTGCGCACGCGGCTGCGGGCCGCGATCTGCTGCAGCCGGGCCGACGCCACTTCGGCCTGGACGCGCAGCACGTCGGCTTCGGGCACGGCGCCGGCCTCGCGCCGGGCCCTGGCCAGCGCCAGGTGGCTTTCGGTGCGCGCGAGGTTCCGCTCCGCGACGGCGAGCAAATCCTGGGCGGCGGCCAGGGCATAGAAGGCGGACTGGACTGAAAGCCGGATGTCGGCGCGCGTGGTGGCGGCATCGGCCCGTGCGCTGCCCAGACGGGCCCGGGCGGCATCGAGGCCGGCGCGGCGTTCGCCAAAGTCGAACAAGGTCACGCGGGAGGTCAGGCCGCCGGTCCAGTCGTCGAGCGGGCCGATGAGTTCCGGCAGGCTGTGCCCCGGCAGCGTGAGGCCGGACGGCAGGAAGGCGCGCTTTTGCCAGCGATGGTACCCTCCGCTGAGGTCGACCTGGGGCCAGTACGGGGCGCGGGCTTCGCCGACCGCCTCGGTGGCGGCGGATACTCCGGCCTCGGCCGCGGCGAGCAGCGGCTGGTTGTCCGCGGCGAGGCGCAGGCAGTCGTCGAGCGAGAGGGCCGTAACGTCGGAGCCGGCGGCGGCTAGCGGGACGGCGGCGGCAAACAGAAGGAGCGTGGGCAGCGGGACGGAGGTTTTCATGGCCGGAAGGGAAGGGGAGGTTGGGCGGATTCAGGCGATTGTCTTGTGGAAGCGTTTCACGGCGAACGTCATCACCGCCAGGCCGATGACCAGCAGGGCGGCCATCTGCGGCCAGAGCACCTCCGCGCCGACACCCTTGAGGAAGATGCTCCTAATGATGACGAGGAAGTGCCGCAGCGGGTTGGCGAGCGTGATCCACTGGATCACCGGCGGCATGTTGGCGACGGGGTAGATGAACCCCGACAGCAGCATGGCCGGGAAAAAGAAGAAAAACGTCGTCATCATCGCCTGTTGCTGCGTGCCGCTCACGGTCGAGATGAACAGGCCGATGCCGAGCGTTGTCATGAGGAAGAGCGAGGTGCTGGCGAGGAGGAGCAGCAGGCTGCCGCGGATCGGGACATCGAACCAGAACACGCCCACGGCGGTGACCAGCAGCACGTCGATGTAACCGATGACAGCGAAGGGGGCGCATTTCCCGAGGATGAATTCCACCGGCCGGATCGGCGTCACCATGATCTGTTCGATCGTGCCGGCCTCCTTCTCGCGCACGATGGCCATGCTGGTGAGCATCAGGGTAACCAGCATCACCAGCATCGCCATGATGCCGGGCACGATGTAATTGCGGCTTTCGAGGTTCTCGTTGAACCAGGCCCGGTGCCGCAGCTCCACGCCGCCGGGGAGGGCGGTCCGGCCCGTCTGCCGCAGCGTCTGGTCGACCAGCACCTGATTGCTGTAGGCGGTGGCGATCGATACGCTGTAATTGAGCACCAGGCGCGCGGTGTTCGAATCCGAGCCATCCACCAGCAGCTGCACCGCCGCCGTCCGGCCGGCGTCAAGATTGGCGCCGAAGCGGGCGTTGATCTGCAGGATGGCGCTGGCATCGGCGGCATCAATCAGGGCGCGGGCCCGGGTCTCGTCGTTGGTGTAGGCGATGGCGTCAAAATAACCCGAGCCCGTGAAACGGGTGATCAGGGCGCGGCTGGCGGGCGTGCCGTCGCGGTCGATGACGACGAGGCGGATGTGGCGCACGTCCATGGTCACGGCGTAGCCGAAGATCAGGCACTGGATGATCGGCAGGCCGAAGATCACCATCCGCATGCGCGGATCGCGGAGGATCGAGCGGAACTCCTTGCGGAGGATGGTGAGGATGCGCTCGCCCATGGTCAGTCGAGCCTCTTTTTGAATTTGAGCATGGCGAGGGCCAGGACGACGGTCGCGAACACGACGAGGAAGACCGCGTCGGCCCACAGCGTCTCCAGTCCCACGCCGCGCAGGTAGATGCCCTTGACGAGCGCCACGAAGTAGCGGGCCGGCACGATGTAGGTGATCGCCTGCACCACCGGCGGCATGTTCGCGATGGCGAACATGAAACCGGAGAGAAGGAAGGCGGGCAGGAATGTCGAGACCATGGCGATCTGGCTGGCCAGCAGCTGCCCCCGCGCCAGGACGCTGATGAGGATGCCCTGCGCCAGCGTACCGACGATGAAGAGCGCGGCCATCGCGAAG
>JBAZMN010000095.1:0-6354 GCA_041649735.1 Opitutaceae bacterium
GTGCCCGTCATCGACGAGTCGGAATTCCTGCGGATGCTTGCGGGGTGAGGCGGCCAGCTTCTTTTTGGGCGCGGTGTAGGAGCCTGCTTGCAGGCGATTTTCCCTCCGCCATCCTCATCCGCCAAGGCGACGGAGGACAGGTCGCGAGCAAGCTCGCTCCTACAATTGCCCCACCTCCGCTCAGGCGCCGTGCGGCAGCTCCATACTGACGGCGCGCCGGTAGCCGGTGACGGTCAGGCCCAGGTCCGGATGCACGTCGACGACGGCGTAGGCATTGTTCTCCGGTCCCGAGCCCTCGACGATCGCCTTGAGCGTGTAGTAATGGATGCCGTTGATGCAGGTGTAGGCGCCAGGGTGGTCGTGGCCCTGGAAGACGGCCAGGACCTTGCCCGAGCCTTCGAGGACGGCGCGGACCTCCGCGCGGTTGACCACCTGCACGTGGCCGTCGCCGTCGAGCCGCTGGTGGCCGAGGACGATGACCGGCCCGGTCGCGGCCTGCAGCTCCGCGCGCAGCCAGTCCAGCTCCGGCGGCGGCAGGTGGATGTCGCGCCAGTCGAAGTTGCCGTGGTCGTAGTCCCGGCCGTCGTGCCTGAAATTGGTGTCGATGACGACGAAGCGGACGCCGCCGTGGCTGAAGGCGTAATAGCTGCGGCCGGCGGCGATGCCGGTATTGGTGATGTGCGCCAGCACCTGGATTTTGGAGAGGTTGTCCAGGTCGTGGTTGCCCAGCACATGATAGGCCGGCCCGCCGAAACGCTGGAATTCGTGCTCGATGGCAACGAGGTGGGAAAGCGTGCGCGCCTCCGGCTCGCCGTCGGCCATGTCCTTCAGGTCGCCCAGTCCGGCCAGAAATTCGACCTGTTCGGCGCGCAGGCGGTCGACGGCCTCGCGCATCTTGCCGAGCGATTCGCGGTAAAAACGGGTCTTCCGGGGCTCGGCGTCGGCATAGTGCGGATCGGTGAGGAGGCCGAAGCGGAAGCCGGCCCGGCGCGGTTCCGCCGCCCGCAGCCGGCGGCCGCCGAGCACCAGGCCGAAGAGCGAGGCGGCCGAGGCTTTGAGAAAATCGCGGCGGTCGATGCGCCAGCCGTCCGGGGCCGGCCCGATGGGTTTCCTCTGGGTTGCAGGCATGGATTTTCCCGGCACACACCGTAGCGAAAACCGACGGCATGGCAATGCCCGGAAGGGAAAGGCGGCGCCGTGCATCCCAGCATTGCGCGGCGCGGCGCGGCCTGCATGCTCAGGCGGATTGGCCGAGAAACCGCTCACTGTCGCATATCTGTTCACGACCTTCCCGAAGACGTCCGAGGCGTTCCTGCAGCGTGATGTCGCGGCGATGCAGGCGCGCGGGCTCAACCTGCGGCTGTATTCGCTCTGGGGCGGCGGCGGCGAATTCCGCGGCCTGCCGGTGCACGCCCAGCCGCGCTGGTGGTTCTTCGTGGCGCTGCTCTGGTGGATACCATACGAGTCGGCCCGGCGCCCCGGCCTGCTCCGGGAGCTCATCGTGAACACGCTGCGGCGGCGCGCGCCGTCGACCTTCAATTTCTGGGAGAACATGCTCGGCGCGGGTTTCACCGCCAATTTCGTTCACCGTTTCCGCCGCGATCCGCCCGACCTGGTGTATGCGGCGTGGACGGGCGCGCCCGCCACCGCGGCGTGGCTGATGTGGCGGCTGACGGGCATCCCCTTCGGCGCCGGCGCGCATGCCTATGACCTCTACGAACATGGCGGCGACTGGTGGCTGCGGGAAAAGGTGGCGCTGGCCGCTTTTGTCGGCACGTCGACCGAGATGGGCCGCCGCACGCTCCTCGAACGCGGCGCCGATCCGGCCCGCGTGCACGTCATCCGTCGCGGGCTCGATGTTTTTCCCGCCTGCAAGCCGCTGCGGACGCCGCGCCGGCCGCTGCGGCTGGTCTGTGTGGCGCGGTTGGTGCCGAAAAAAGGCGTGCCCACCCAGCTTCGGATCTACGCGGCGCTGCGCGCGGCCGGCCTGGACTTTGAGGCCCGCCTGGTGGGGCGGGGCCGGCTGCGCGAGGAACTGGAGCGCGAAACCGCCGCGCTCGGGCTGGCCCGGCAGGTGACGTTCACCGGCGAGGTGCCGCCCGCCGAGGTCTGGGAGCACCTGCGCTGGGCCGACGTGCTGCTGCACACGGGCGTGGTGGCGCCGACCGGCGACCGCGACGGCCTGCCCAACGTCATCCCCGAGGCGATGGCCGCCGGCACCCTCGTGCTGACCTCGGCCTCCGCCGCGACGACCGAGGCGGTCGCGCACGAGGCGACGGGCCTGGTGGCCGACGCCGGCCGTCCCGGAGAATGGGTGGCGGCGCTGCGGCGGCTCGCGGAGGACGACGCGCTGGCGGAGCGGCTGCGCCGGGCGGCGCGGCGTTGGACGGAGGAGAACTACGACGCGCACAAAAACGCGGCCCGGCTCCACGCCTGCTTCGCGCAAGCCGCAAAAACCCGGCCGCAATCGGCCTGAAGTCGAGAAGCAGAGGGGAACCGGATTGAGCCACAAAAGATCCCAAGGAGCACAGGGAACCGCTTGAACTTTCATGAGGCAGGCTCAGAGCACATACTTCCTGATTTCGAATTTATAACTGCCGAAATTGATGAGCAACCCGTGGTGCCGGCGGGCGGATTTTAGGTAGCCAAGCAATTGCGCGATGTGCTCGTCGGCAAGGCTCTTGCAGGCCTTCAGTTCTACCAGGAGGGCGTCGTTCACCAACACGTCGGAGAAATACTCTCCAAGCAAGGTGCCATCCTCATCGAAAACCGACAATGGAACCTGGGGGTCCGCTTTGAGCCCCGCCTTGCGCAGGCGATGCACCAGAGCGTTCTCATAAATCTTCTCCAGATGACCATGCCCATGGTAGAGATGAATCGCGTAGGCAGTTTCGCGCACGAAGTCGCAGAGTTCATGGATCGTTTTCATTAAACCGAAATTGCCTGATATAAACCACGACATCAATCATTGCCTCTCAGGCGGATCAGCGGTTGCTTTGAGCGCTTTGAGTTCTCTTGTGGCCAACAAACCTTCTTTAGGATCCGCCTTGCACATTTTTCCGGCCAGTCCTGAGCCATGATCTATTTCGACATCACCAAGTCCGGCGCGGCGCGGCACCAATCGGGGCTGATGCGGGTGAACGCGCGGCTGCGCGAGGAACTCGGCGCCGCCGTGACGCCGGTGCACTGGGACGGACGCAAGGGCGGCTGGCGGCGGGCCGGGGAGCAGACGCCGGTGGCGTTCGCGCCGGCCGACTGGCTGTTCACGGCCGAGTTGTTCAGCGAGCCGGAACGGCCGGGATTCTGGAGCTTCCTGCGCGCCCGGCCGTGCCGGCTGGCGGCCATGTTCGCCGACGCGATTCCCCTGCGTCATCCGCAGATCACCTGGCCGCAGAGCGTGGCGCGGCATCCCGAGTATATGAAGATGCTCGCGGCTTTCGACCGGGTCTGGGGGATCTCCGAGGCCAGCCGCCGCGAGCTGGTGGAATTCTGGCGCTGGCAGGGCGGGGAAGTGCGCGCCACGGCGGAGGCCATCATGCTGGGTGCGGATTTTGACCGGAGCCCCCGCACCGCCCCGGGCCTCCCGCGTCCCGCCTCCGGCCTGCTGCTCTGCGTCGGCATTCTGGAGCCGCGCAAGAACCAGATGTTCCTGCTCGACGTGTGCGAGGAACTCTGGGCCGGCGGCATCGATTTCGAGCTGCATCTGGTCGGCCGGGTGAATCCGCATTTCGGCGGACCGCTCGCGGCGCGGCTGCAGGCGCTGCGGAAAACCCAGCCGCGGGTGCAGCATCATGCGGCGGGGTCCGACGCGCTCATGAACCGGCTTTACGCGGCGGCGACGGCGACGGCGTTTTCCACGATCGCGGAAGGCTGCGGCCTGCCGGTGCTGGAGTCGTTGTGGAAAGGGAAGCCGTGCGTGTGCAGCGACCTGCCGGTGCTGCGCGAAATCACGGCCGGCGGCGGATGCCTGACCGCCCCGGCCAACGACCGGGCGGCGTGGGCGGCCGCGCTGCGCACGGTGCTGCTGGATGCCGGAGTATGGCAAAAGCTCGCGACCGAGGCTTCGGCGCGGCCGCTGCCCGCCTGGGCGGACACGGCCCGGACCCTGCTCGCGGGCCTGGGTTAGGCCAATGCCATTTAACCTGCGTCCATCCTCCCACGACTGGGACCGCAACCAAAGGTAGGGCGGGTTATCCTTAACCCGCCGAAAAAACGGCGCGTTGGGGACAACGCGCCCTACCATCAAAATCGTCGCAAACATGCACGATTCGTACAGATAATAGTTCTCACCTTTGCCATACACAATACGCGGCGGGGGCGCCGCGTCTCCAGTTGACCTTTTATCCTTCTCCACGGATCGGGTCGGCCAAGCGGGAGAAAGAGAAAGATTAAGAGAACGATGGAGTCGGAACCGGGCGCGGCCGCCAGGCGGCGGTGGCGGCGGCAAACACGAGGATGCCGAGCACGCCGCAGACCGACTCGCTCAACAGCATGCCTTGTGGGCCCAGGTGCGTCTCCACCGCGGCGAGTCCCAGCCCCATGTACCAGATGGGGAAGTTCGAGAGCGAGGCATAGCCGTTGTACTTGGTCGCCGCGTTGCCCGCGCCGATGGCATCGAGCACGAAGGCGGAAAACGCGGCGAAACAGAGTCCGGTGACAAGCGCGTAGGCGAGGCTGCAGGCCACGTACACGGCGGGGGTCGCGGGCAGGACGGCCATGACCGCGGTCACCGCCGCCATGCAGCCGCCGAACACCGCGTAAGCCGGACGCGCCCCGAGCCGCCGGCACAGGGATCCGCCGACGAGGCATCCCCCCATGGAGATGACGCCGGTGAGGAGACCCTGCACCAGCTCCACCTCGTTCGCACCGGCGCCCCACCGGGCCGCCACTTCCGCCTGCGTCAGCACGCCGGCGGCGGCGCCCGTGCCGACGGGGACAAAACACAGCACGGCGCTCAGCACGCCGTCGCGCGAACGGATCACCTGCCAGAGATCCACCGCCACGTTGCGGATGGCGCCGGCCATGGAGGTGCCGCGCGATTCCGCCGGCACGTCGGGCAGCAGGGGCAGCAACCCGGCGCAGCCGAGGGTCAGCGCCGCCAGCACCAGTCCGGCCTGCCAGCCCGCCGGCAGATGGATGAGCAGCCACAGGCCCAGGCCGCCGCCGATCCCGGTGCCGCCGAGATTGCCGGCCTGAAACCAGCCGCTGACGCGGCCGCGGTCCGCGGGCGGGGTGAGGTGCGCCACCAGAGCCTCCACGGCAAAGCCGAGGAAGGTCGCGGCGGTGGAGGTGACGAGGATGACGACCGCCATCAGGCGGAACGTCGCCGGACCGAGCGGCACGGCGGCCTGGGCGAACATGCCGGCCGCACACAGCACGCAGGCGATCAGGTACCAGCGTTTGCGGGTGAGCGTGGTGTCGCCCACCGGGGCCCAGAAAAACTTCCAGACATTGGGGAACATGCCCGCCGCGATGAGCCCGGCGCCCTGCTGTACGGTGAGGCCCTGCCGGGTGGCGAGGAAGGCAAGCGCGACGCTGACGAAGCCGAAGCTCGCGCCGAACGGCAGGATCAGCACGGTGTAGACGAACGGATGGGGGACGCGGCGCGGCGCTTCGAGCGGACCGGGGCGGGGAGGCTTCAAGGGTCGGGCCCGGGTTGGGGATCCCCGCCTACAGTTTTTTGACCGCGTAGGCCATGGCCTCGGCGATCCGGTCGAGATCCTCGTCGCTATGCATGGCCGAGACGGCGGTCCGCACGAGATCCTTGCCCGGCGGGACGGCGGGGGCGATGGACATGACCGTGAACACGTCTCGTTCGAGCAGGGCCTGCCAGAAGCGGTAGACGAGCTCCTTCGAGCCGAGCACGATGGGGACGGCCGGCGTCTCGCTGCCCCAGGTGTCGAGGCCGAGGCCTTTCAGCATCTCACGGTAGCGTTTGGTGTTTTTCCAGAGCCGCTCGAGGTGCTGCGGCTCCGACTGCATGACATCGAGCGACGCGGAAGCCACGGCCGCCATGCTCGGGCTGATGGCGGCGCTGAAAAGGGTCTGCTTGGAGTTCGTGCGGAGATACTCGATGAGGTCGCGCGAGCCGGCGACGAAACCGCCCGTGCTGGCAAGGGACTTCGAAAGCGAGCCGCAGATGATGTCGACCTTGTCGTTCAGCTTGAAGTGGTCGACGGTGCCGCGGCCCTGCCGGCCGAGCACGCCGAAGCCGTGGGCATCGTCGAGCACGGTGAAACAACCGGCGTCCTCGCCGATCTGCGCAATCTCGGGCAGGCGGCAGACGTGGCCTTCCATGGAATAGACGCCCTCGACCACGAGCAGCTTCGGGGTGTTGTGTGGCACGGACTTCAG
>JBAZMN010000096.1:0-6351 GCA_041649735.1 Opitutaceae bacterium
CCTGGGCCCGGTGACGTTTCAAATCGGCGCGAAAAAGATCCAACCGTATGCGGTGGCGCCGTGGACGGAGGAAAAGACGGATGCCGCCCTGCCGCCGATGCTGAAGGTCTTGCGGGGCGATTTCTTCTGCCTGCCGTTCGGCGGCAACGAGACTCCCTTCCGGGGCGAACGCCATCCGCCCCACGGCGAAACCGCCAATGCCCGCTGGCGCTGCGACTTCGCCGGCCAGGGCCGTTTGCACTTGAGCATGGTGACCAAGACGCGGCCCGGGCGGGTGGACAAATTCATCTCGCTCCACGCCGGCCATGCCGCCGTTTACCAGCGGCACATCATCAGCGGCATGCGCGGGCCGATGGCTTTCGGCCATCACCCCATGCTGAAATTCCCCGACTCGCCGGACAGCGGCCTCGTGGCCACCAGCCGGTTTGTGTGGGGCGCCGCGGCGCCGACACCATTGGAAAATCCGGGACAGCGCGGTTATTCCCGCCTGCAGCCCGGCGCGGCCTTCCGCTCGCTGGCGAAAGTCCGCACCTGCGACGGCGGCTGGACGGATTTGAGCACGTATCCCGCGCGGCGCGGCTATGAAGACCTCGTCCAATTGGTGAGCGATGTGCGGCAGCCGTTCGCGTGGACCGCGGTGACATTCCCGGCGGAAGGCTATGTCTGGTTCTCGATCAAGGATCCCCGCGTGCTCCGGCAGACGATTTTCTGGTTCTCCAATGGCGGCCGGCATTATCCGCCCTGGAGCGGTCGGCATGTCAACGTGATGGGGCTGGAAGAAGTAACCTCGTATTTCCATTACGGACTGCCCGAATCAGCGAAAAAAAACCCGCTCATCACCAAAGGCTACGTCACCTGTCACCAGTTGGATCCCAAAAAGCCGCTCGTGGTCAACTACATCATGGCGGTCGCGCCGATTCCGAAAGGATTTGACCATGTCGCCGCGATCACGCCGGCGGCAGACCACCAGTCGGTTCGGCTGACCTCGCGCAGCGGACGGACGGTCGTCGCGCCGCTGGATCTGGATTTTATTGGTCTCGCAGATTGAAACCACAACCTGGCCCCTGATTTTGCGTCCGCCCTGTTTTCCGATGGAGGCAGGGCAGTCAGGCTTTAATCATGTTTGAACACCGCCATGACCCACTCCTGCCCCGGCGTGAATACTACCGCCGCCTCGCCCGTCACAGCCTGATCGCTCTCAGCCTCCTGTCGGCGGGACTGGGTGTCGGCATGTGCGGCTACCACTTTATCGAAAACCTGGGCTGGATCGACGCATTCGCCAACGCCGCCATGATCATCTCCGGCATGGGGCCGCTCGATCCGATCAAGACCCCCGCAGGCCGCGTGTTCGCCGGCTGCTATGCGGTTTTCAGCGGGGTTGCCTTTCTGACCACGGTGGGCGTGCTGCTGGCCCCGGCGGTGCACCGCTTCCTCCACCGCTTCCACCTCGAGTCCAGCTCCCGCGAGTGAGCGGCCGCGGACCGCCCGGGTCCGGCCGGCGTTCGTGAACCGCCCATGAAACCGGCGGAGAGGTGAAACTTCATTTGCACCCGACGCTTCCGCCACTAGCGTTGCCGTTCCCTTATGGCCGTGTCCACCGCCACTTCCTCCTCCATCCCCGCCGGGGCCAAGCCGCTCTCGCTGGGCGTGATCTTTCTGACGCTCATCATCGACCTGGTCGGCTTCTCCATCATCTTTCCGCTGTTTCCGGCGATGCTCGACTACTATGTCGGCCACGAGGGGCACGCCGGCCTGCTGGGATGGCTGCTCGGACAGGTCGATTCCTTTGCCGCCCTGGCGGGGGCGGACCCCCGGTATACGCCGGTGCTGTTCGGCGGACTGCTCGGCTCGCTCTATTCGTTTCTGCAATTCCTCACCGCGCCGGTCTGGGGCCGGCTTTCCGACCGGATCGGCCGCCGGCCGGTGCTGCTGCTGACCGTCGCCGGCACCGCCGTTAGCTATCTGCTGTGGTTCTTCGCGGGTTCATTCTGGCTGCTGCTCGTGGCCCGTCTGATCGGCGGTGTGATGAGCGGCAACCTTTCGGTCGCCACCGCCGCCGTGGCCGACGTCACCTCGCGCGAGAACCGGGCCCGGGGCATGGGCCTGATCGGCGCGGCGTTCGGCCTCGGCTTCATCATCGGGCCCGGCTTGGGCGGCCTCGCCTCCGCCCACGATTTCATCGCCCGCCATCCGCAGCTGGCCGGGTACGGCGTGAACCCGTTCTCCACCGCGGCGCTGATCGCCTTCGGCTGCTGCCTGCTTAACCTCGGCTGGATCTACGCCCGTTTCCACGAGACCCTCACGGCCGAGACCCGGGCCGCGGCCGCCGCCACGCCGCGCGTGCGCCATCCCCTCAAGGCGCTTTTTGCCATCGTGGATGGACGCGTGCGCCGCGCCAACCTGTTGTACTATCTCTTTGCCCTGTCCTTCAGCGCCGTGGAGTTCTCGCTGACCTTTGTCGCCGCCGAGCGTTTCAACTACACGCCGCGGCAGATGACCGCGATCTTCCTCTTTCTCGGCGTCGGCTCCATCGTCACGCAAGGCGTGCTGGTGCGCCGGCTGGTGCCGCGGCTGGGCGAGCGCCGCGTGCTGCTGGCGGGACTTGCTTTCATGCTGGTGGCGCTCTTCACGCTGGGTTTCGCCACGACGCAGCCGGTCTTCTATGCCGGTCTGGTGGCGCTGTCGCTGGGCTCGGGCTTCACGAACGCGACGATCTCCGCACTGATTTCGCTCTACAGCGGCGCCGGCGAACAGGGCCAGGTGCTCGGCGTCTTCCGTTCCCTCGGCTCGCTGGCGCGGGCCGTCGGTCCGATCGGCGGCGGATTGTTTTACTGGTGGTTGGGCTCGCGATTCCTCTACGCTCTGGGTGGTGCGCTGCTGCTGGCCCCCCTCGCGCTCGGCCTGCGCCTGCCGCAACCGGAAAAATGAACGCTACCCTGAGTTCCCCGCCTCCCTGCCGGCGACGCCGGAGCCGGGCCCTGCCCCGGATCCTGGCCGCCGGGCTGGCACTGCTGCTTGCCGGCTGCACGACCTTCCGCCGGCCGCCGCGCAAGACCAGCGTCGAATCAGCGCAAAGCGTCCTGAAGGCGTCGCTGGTCTCCAACTTCCTCGTCGTCGAGATCCAGGGAGACAAGCGCGGTCCCAGCCATTTCATCATCGACACCGGCTCCTCAACCACGCTGGTGACCCCCGATTTTGCCAAACGTTACGGCGCCCGGCCGCGCGGCAACCAGATGCCGGTGCGCGTGCTGGGCTCCAACGGCCAGGTGAAGCTGCTCAATCCCGTCATCCTCAAACGCCTGGACCTCGGTTCCGCGCGTTTCGAGGGCGTCCAGGCGCTGGTGTACGACCTGGCCGATTTCTCGAACCACCTCGGCGTGCAGATCGACGGTGTACTCGGCTTCCCTCTCTTCCGCGAGACGCTCCTCACCCTCGACTACCTGCACAGCCGGGTCACCATCACCCCCTACGGCGTGCCCATGGCGCTGCCGGGCGTCACCATTCCCTTCAACAACGAGCAGAATACGCCGCTTATCCCGATCCAGCTCGGCGCCGAGTCCTTCATCGCGCTGGTCGACACGGGCAGCGACGCGACGCTCAGCCTCAACACCGTGGGCCTGCACCCCGTTTTCCAGTCTGGACCGAAGCCGGGCACCCTCGTGGCCACCCTTGCCGGCGACCGTCTGCGCATGGCCGGACGGCTGGGGGAGCCGCTCACCATCGGCGCCTACATCGTGGACAGCCCGATCGTCGAAGTGACCGACGAACTGTCATCCATTGGCGGCGGCCTGCTGCGGAATTTCGCCGTGACCTTCGATCAGAAACGCAACCAGGTGACCCTCTTCCGGCCCAGCTACGACACGATCCGGACTCCTCCGGTGCGCAGCACGGGGCTGAGTTTCACCAAAACCGCCGCCTACTGGCGGGTGGCGGCGGTGGCACCCGGGTCGGCGCCGGAAATGCTCGGCGTGCAGACCGGCGATCTCTGTACGCGCATCAACGACGAACCGGTGTCCACCTGGCCCTTTCAACGTTATATGGAGCTGATCCATTCGGCCTCGCGCGTCACCTATACGTTCATCAACGGCAACGAGGAGCAACAGGTGACACTGCCGGTCTTCGACCTGGTGCCGTAGGCTCGACTCTTCTCATCATCCTGGATTCCTGGTTTGGCTTTGAGTTCACAGCGCGTTCGCCTCAACCAGCACCTTGTGAAGCACAACCCTTCCGTCTTTGAAGCCAACATACCCGAAGACAAGGATCCTGAACGGAACACCGAGGCGCGATGGCAAACCTACCGTGATCAACGAGTCGATCTCCGCCTGCTGTTGAGAATCTGGCCAATTGTTCGTGTGTCTGGTGTCTGACGTAATCTTCCAACCCAGACGCTCAAGGTTGGCGCGGGCACGATCACGGGTGATTCCAACCGGCGTTGCATCAATAAGCGCTTCGAGCGATTCCTTTTGGATAGATGCATGCCGCTCCATCGAATTGCATCCAGCCGAGACAGCTAACGCAAACGAAACGATAATCGGAGCGATCTTCATCTTGCCCAACGATTGAAGTGAGCCGCGAGGGTCAGCGCGGAGCGCTGGCCCGAGTTGGCTCCGCTGGCTGGTTGGCCGCTTTTTCGGGCGGCTTGAGTCCACTCTGCTCGTACAGAAATGCTCGCGCCCTTTCTTCTTCCGATGCCTTGGAATTGGCTGCGTCGCCGACATCGGTAACGCGCCACCGAGACGCCCGCCAGCGACGTGAATCGACAAGCAGCCTGATCGCGCGCGACAGGTCCTCGTCCGTAGGAACGTGAAGCGCAGATCGACGCAGCCAACCCTTGCTCCGACAATAGCCAAGATACTTGCCGGCCAGGACAGGCGATCCCGCCAGGATATACCCGCTGGGCAACAGGAGAGGTACTCCACCGCTGAACTCTAGTGGGAAATAGAGCCACTCCTGCCAATCAGACTCGGTGACGGGAAAAACAGGCTGCCCCATCGCGGGAACTGGAATGGGATCGACGGGGTCGCTCACATACAACGTGCGCATCAGTAGAAGCAGTCGTCCGTTGGTCTGATACCAATTCTTTTCTTTCTGGACGTCACTCCAGCGACAAAGGTCTTCGAGTGCGGCTTCGCACTTGGCGGGTCCGAGTGCAAGAAATGCATTCGCCGAGAGAACCATCTCACGGGGTGAATAGTGATTCTGATCAGGCACCTGCCGCAACATTGCCAATTCTTCTTCGCTTGGCGCGGCGACGCCGGTCACGGCAAGCAATGCGAAAACGATCAGGGCTTTCATCGGCTAATGGCTAGAGGTGAGGCGCGCCGGGGGAGGGACTCGGCGACGCCCTCGGGCGCGCGCCCGGCGTTGCCTCCGGCGATTTGTTCGGCGTCATGGTCCAACGCCGAAGGACGCGAAACACGATAATCGCCCACGCCGCTGCGATGAGGAGTCCTGCAACATGGGTGAGGATCCGAGGTAGGTGAAGCATTCCGATCGCGAATGCCGCGCCCGTGACCGGGAAGCCAACAAAATACCCAGCTTTGGCGAGCCATCGGACTTGCCACCAATCTAATTCAGTCCCGGGCTTCATGACTAGCGGCCAGTAGAGCGCTTCAATTGAGCACACGCATACGAAACACGCCGCTACAGCGCAGAGCATAAAGCAGCGGCGATTTTTCGTCATAGAGCGCATGATTGCGCCGAACGTCTCAAAGGCCTGCCATGGCGGATGCCAGGCGTTGAGAGCAAAACGGGCGTCCGCCCGCCATTGGCAGCGGTGAGTGGTTCGGCCCCTTGCTGATCATTCCATCCATTTCACGATCTCCCCGGTGTCGAGCTCCTCCCATCGACCATTGACCCTGTGGTACCGAACTATCGTGCCGTGGCCTGAGGTCATCGTCTCCGCGATGTACACTTCAATAATTCTGTCATCCTCCTTCTTCATGAGGACGACGACCATTTTCTGATCACCGATTGCGGCGCGGGCCATCTCGGCTACTTCCTTTCTGCTGACTCCAAGACTCGCCGCCGTCGCTCGCTCCCATTTCCCTTGATCCCGCTGGCCGGTGTGGGCACAGGCGCACCCCAAAACGGCGATCAATACGGTGGCGTGTAGTGTGCGCATGGAATCTGCCGAACAGTGTTATTAGGCCAAAGTTGTTAGGGGGCTAACCTTCGGCCACGGCCGACAAAAGCCAAAAATTCCATAAGGGTCAATTCTGGGAATGGCGTAGTCAAGACACGGACCTGACGCCGTTTAGGCGGGTTTTGCTGGAGAATTGGAACCTCTCTAATTTTGGCTTTTTGCGGCTGGGCCCTACACCGGCAAAAGCCAAAACCGGTCCAGGGCCC
>JBAZMN010000097.1:0-6311 GCA_041649735.1 Opitutaceae bacterium
GCGTCGGCTCCGGCAGCCTGGAGGATTCCGACGAGGAGTTCGCGCCCGTGCAAAATCCGCAGGGCGCCGAGGAGATGGTCGACGAGGAGGCCGCCGTGGTGCGGTTCGTCAGCGACGTCATCACCCAGGCCATCGCCGACGCCGCCACCGACATCCATTTCGAGCCGCAGGAGGGCCAGCTGCGCATCCGCTACCGCGTCGACGGCCTGCTCGTGCCCGTGCCCCTGCCGGAAAACCTGCTGCGTTTCCAGGATGCCATCATCTCGCGCCTCAAGATCATGGCGCGGCTCAACATCTCCGAACGCCGCCTGCCGCAGGACGGCCGCATCAACTTTAAGGCCGACGGCACCACGCTCGACATCCGCGTCTCCACCATCCCCACCATCTACGCCGAGAGCGTGAGCCTGCGCCTCCTGAACCAGAAAAAGGAGGCGTTCACCATGGACCGGCTGGGCATGAACGCCGAGGAGCAGGGCATCATCAAAAGTGTGCTCGACTACCCGCACGGCATCATCCTTGTCACCGGCCCCACCGGCTCGGGCAAGTCGACCTCGCTCAACGCCTTCCTCCGCCAGATCAACTCGCCCGACCTGCGCATCGTCACGATCGAGGATCCGATCGAGTACGAGGTGCCCGGTGTCAACCAGATGCAGGTGCGGCCCGAGATCGGCCTGACCTTTGCCGGCGCCCTGCGCCACGTGCTGCGCCAGGATCCCGACGTCATTATGGTCGGCGAAATCCGCGACCTCGACACCGCCGAGATCGCGATCCGCGCCTCGCTCACCGGCCACCTCGTCTTCAGCACCATCCACACCAACGACGCCGCCGGCGCCTACACCCGCCTGGTCGACATGGGCGTCGAACCGTTCCTCGTCGCCTCGGCCATCGAGCTGGTCATCGCCCAGCGCCTCGTGCGCCGCCTCTGCCCCGCCTGCGCCCGGCCGCAGCCGGTCAACCGGGCCAAGCTCCGCGACACGCTCGCCGTCCTCGGCGTCGATCCCGCGGGGGCCGACTCGGTGAACGAGCTCATGGCCCCCGCCGGCTGCGACCGGTGCCGCCACAGCGGCTACCGCGGGCGCATCGGCATCTTCGAGATCCTCCGCCCCAACGACGAGCTGCATGACCTCATCCTCAAGCGGGAGTCGGCGCGCGTCCTCACCAAGTGCGCCCGCGACCACGGCATGCTCACCCTCCAGCACTCGGGCTGGGAAAAGGTGAAGGCCGGCCATACCACGCTGGAGGAATTGCTCCGCGTCATCACCGTCACGGAGAAATGAGCACACCGGGGACAGGAGGCCGGAGACGGGAGGCGGGAAGCCGCCTGCGACGCCCCTTTTCTTTCCGCCTCCCGCCTCCCGCCTCCAACCTCCCCTCGCATGCCCCGTTTTAGCTACACCGCCCGCGATCGCGCCGGCCGCCCGGTCGCCGCCGAGCTCGAGGCGCCCACGCGCAAGGACGCGTTGCGGATGCTGGCCGCCCGCGGACTGGCGCCGGTCAGTGTCGCCGAGGCGGGAGCCAATGCCGGAAAGAAAGCGGCCGGGGCCGAGCCCCCGTCATTCGCCGGCTTCCGCCGATCGAAGGCGGCGGCGGTTTCGCGCCGGCAGCGGCTGCCGTTCCTGCAGGCGCTTTCCGATCTGACCGGGAGCGGGCTTTCCGCGGGCGAAGCCGTGCGGCTGCTCAGCCAGCGCATCCAGGATCCGGCCCTGCGGACGCTCTGCCGGGGCCTGTGGGAGAACCTCAGCGAGGGCCGGCCGCTTTCGCGCGCGATGGAGGAATATCCCGGCGTTTTCGACACCTCGACGGTGAATCTCATCCAGGCCGGCGAGGCCACCGGCAGCCTCAACGACGTGCTCCAGCGCCTCATCCAGCATTTCACCGAGCAGCGGGAATTGCGCCAGAAACTGGCCACCGCCATGGCCTATCCGGCGTTCATCTGCCTGCTCGCGGTCGGCGTGATCATCTTTTTCTTCTTCGTCCTGCTGCCGAAGATCGAGGCGCTGCTGTCGGCCCTGGGCGGCAGGCTGCCGCTGGCCACGCGGCTGCTCATCGAGATCTCCCATTTCTTCATCAGCTACGGCGTGTTCGCCCTGCTGGCCCTGGGTCTGGCGGCCGTCACCTTCTGGCGCTGGCGGCACACCGCCGCCGGCCGCGAGCGCACCGACGAGTGGGTGCTGCGCCTGCCCTTCGCCGGCAATTTCGTCACCACGGCCACGGTCATGAACTTCAGCCAGACGCTGGCGGTGTTGATCGAGAACGGCATCACCACGGCCGAGGCCCTGCGCATGACCGAGCGCGTCATCGCCAACCGCACCCACCGGCGCGCCTTCGCCGAGGCCACGGCCCGCGTGCTCGAGGGCGAGAGCCTCTCAACCGCGCTCGCCCGCACCGGCTGCTTCCCCCATCTCGTGCTCGACCGCCTCGCGGTGGGCGAGAACACCGGCAACGTGGTGCCCAGCCTCAAGGAGATCGCCCGCACCTACCGCAAGGACCTGAGCCACCGCCTGCAGGTCTTCACCGGCGTTGTCTCCACCGGCGTGCTGCTCTTTGCCTTCAGCTTCGTGGGCTTCCTCGGTTACGCGATCTTCTCCGCCGTGTTCTCGCTCAGCGCGAGCTTCAAGTTCTGAGGCTAGCCGAAAACCTCCAAAGGATCGTAGGGGCGGCAGCTTGCTGCGCCCGTTCTCTTCAAGGGCGCGACTCTGCTGGCCAGCAGAGCGCCCCTACGGGAGTTCGCCTCATCTGGAAATCTCACGTCCAGGGATCCCGGCCGGATTCCCTACCGGGCGATCTCGACCGAGGAGACGCGCAGAGTGACGTTGAGCAGGGCCGGGTTGGCCGGGTTGACGGTGAGCGAGAACTGGTCGAGGCCGAGGTAAGGCGCGCGCCGGTCGAGCCTGTCGCAAAGATGGAGGACCGTGGCGAGGTCGGCGTTGCGGATGGCAAACTGCACCGTGTTGACGGCGAACTCGTTCGTGCGTTCGGTGCCGAGGATTTCGCTCGACGCGTTGCTGCGCACGCCGACCTGGTCGGCGATCGTGCTGAGCTCGCCCAGCAGCCGCGCGCTGCTGAAGGTGCGCGATGGATCCAGATGCGCGACGGCCCGGGTGGCCGCCGCCTCGATGTCCGTCCGGTGATCGAGCCACTGCTGCTGCGTCGCCAGCGTGGTGGCGGTGGCCCGCCAGTCCCGCCAGAGATCGCGGCCGTTCCGCGCGAGCTGGGCCAGCCACGTGAGGGCGACCAGGGCCAGCAGCACGGTCAGGAGCATTTTTTCCCGCAGATGACGGCTGAAGAAAAAGGCTTTCATGACGGCGGGGGGGCGGGCCGGAGCGCCTCGGGCTTGAAGGTGACCGTGAGGGTGAAGCGCGTGATGCCGCCCCGGTCGGTGGTCTGGCCGAGATCGACCTGGGCGCAGGCGGGCAGATCCTTGAGGGCGGCCTCGTAATTAAAGACATCGGGCGTCGTGCCGGTCTGCCCCTCGATCTCGAGGCCGTAGAGACCCTTGGTCGCCACCCGCAGAAACTGGATCGTCCGCGGACGCTTCTCGTTCACGATTTCGAGCATCCGGATGGGCCGGAGCCGGCGCGTGGAAAGCTCGTCGATGCGGGTGGCGAGGGCGTGCCGGGTCTCGATGCCCTGCACGGCGGGCGCCTGCGCGGCGGCCACGATGGCGCGGGCGGCGAGCCACAGCCGGCCGCCCTTGAGGCCGAGTTGGAGCGCGCCGGCGAGCACGATCGCGGCGACACAACCGAGGAAGGCCCGCCAGAGAAACTGATCGCGCGCCCGGTCGTGCCGGCGGACGGCGAGCTCGTCCTTGTCGCGCACATCGAGCCGGTCGAGCTGCGCAGTGGCGAGACGGGAAACCTGCGATCCCGCGGTGAATTTCACCCCGTCGTCACCCCCGCGGGAGGTGGTGCCGGCCGGCGCCGCGACCTCGACCGGCGGAGGCAGATGCGTCAATTGTGCCACCAGCGCCGCACGGGCCGCCGCCCGGGTTTCGGGCGGCGCGTCGGCGGCAACCGGCTGGGTCGCCACCACGGCGGGCACGGCGTCACGTCCGTCCCATCCGAGGGCGGTGATAAAATCCGCGCCATTCACCAGCAGCGCCAGCGGGCCGGCCGGCGCCAGTCCCAACCAGGCCGCAAAGGCCGGCAGCACCGCGTCGGCGTCGGCCCAGGCCGCCGCATCCTCCACCGTGAAGCGCCGCCGGTAGGCGGCATAGACCAGCAGGCGATCCGCGCCGGGCGGATGAAAATAGCCGTAGCAAAGCTGGGGGACGGGGAACGGCGACAATCCCTCCAGCGCCAGCTCGACCTGCGCCGGGATTTCCTCCGGCGGCAGGCCCGGCGCCAGCGGCACGACGCGAACGAAAAAGGCGTGGTCCGGCAGCAGCACGACCCTTTTTCCGGCGGAGGCGGACGGTTTGACTTTCTGCAGGGCGCTCATTCAGGCACGGGTTGGGCAGGGGAGAAACTGCCGGTGATCTCATCATTCTCGCGAATCTCGAGCAGGGTAAAGGGATAATTCAACGTGGTCTGCGGCCCCGTGGCGGTGTCGGCCGCAGGCGCGGCCGGGGTGCCGGCGGTGGAGGCGGCGGTGCTGTTGCCGGGGGCATCGGTGTCATTCTGCCCGGTGGTGGAGGCGGTGCTGTCGGCGGCGGCCGGTGGAGTAGCCGGCGGCAGGGCGGCCTCACCGGGCGGTGCCACCACAGCGGTCAGACGGAACGATGTCTGCCCTTCGCGCACCGTGACGTTGATCCGCAGGCAGTGCACCTGCGTGTCGAACCGCGACGACGACGCCGTCTGGCCCGCCAGCGCCGTCGCTTCCTGCGTCGTCCGGAAATACTCCGGTCCCTGCTGCGCATAGGCGCCGGTTCCGCCCAGATAGTCGGTGAGCGCCCGGACGCCGGCATCGTCGTAGCCGCCCAGCGCCCCCAGCGTCGTGGGCGAGGCGCCGTTGAGATTGGGCCGGGCGAAGTCGTACAACGACACGCTGTCGACAAAACGCCGCCAGAGTTCGTTGGGCCGGCCCTGCTCGTCAAAGAGCAGGTCGCGCACGTACCGGATGGACGCAAGCTCGCCGAATGAGTGGAGGGAACGCAGCGGCGGATCGTGCGGCAGGGCGCCGCGTTCATAGTCGGTTGCCCGCGCGCTGAAGGAGTCGACCGGTTCGTAGCCCGTCTGCATCCAGACCAGCAGCGCGTCGGCCAGGCGTTCGGCGTCGGATTGTTTCTGGCCCAGGAGCAGGAACAGGTCGCGCAGGGTCTGGAAGTCGGCGTGGGGCAGCGGAATCTTGCCGCTCTCATCCTCCAGCGCGGCTCCGACCGTCAGGCCTTCGGACGGCGCATAGCCGGCAAACTCCAGCGGCGCGCCCCAGCCTTCCGCCGGGCTGTGCAGGGCGCCGTCGACGGCGCGGAACTCCTGCAGCACGGCGAGCACCGTCTCCAGCGCCGAGTAGGCCTCGACCCGCAGCCGCTCGGCCCGGACCTCGCGGGCGTCCGCGAGCAGGTCGATGGTCGTCTTGTCCAGATACTTCGTCAGCGCAAACGCGGTCAGGAGCAGCGTCATCAGCACGAGGATAATGACCGACCCGGCCCGGCCCGGGTTCCGCCGGGCGGCGTCGCGGCTGGGACTGGAATTTTCCGGCGGCATGCTCAGAACAGCGGCAGCGCCTGGCTGGCCGCCGGCAGGGTGACCACCGTCTCCCGGGTCAGCGTGCCGTAGGTGAAGCGCAGCCGCAGCCGCGTCGGCAGCTGCCAGCGGCTGTTGTGGTCGCGCTGCAGCGTGGAGTTGTTCTGCCAGCTGTTGAAGCCGGCGTTGTAGTAGTCGTAGCTGACCGCCGTGACGAACGGCGAAAGGACCGTGGCGCGCGGCGGCTCGTCGGTGAAATGCGTCTCGAGCCGCGAATGCCAGTAGAGCACCAGCCCCTGTCCCGGCTGCAGACCCAGCGCGCAGACGACATCGGGCAGCGGGGCGCCCGGCCACGGCAGCACGTGGCTGCCTTCCGGCAGCTCGAAGGTGAGGAGCGGGGCCGTGAGCCCGTCGGGCAGACGGGTCTCCTGGACAGAGAGCGCCTGGGTGCCCTTGGCCGCCGGCAGCACGGTCGCATGCAGCGTCTTTTCGAGAAAACGCGTGACGGCGCGCGCATGCCGGTCGAACAGGCGCACGTCGGCGCCGCGACCCCAGAGTTCGCCCATCGAGAAGATGAACTGGTTCATCCCCACCAGCAGCAGACCGACGAGGGCCAGCGAGAGCAGGAGCTCGAGCAGCGTGAATCCGGCGGTGGCGACGGACACCGGAGACGGGAGGCCGGAAACC
>JBAZMN010000098.1:0-6306 GCA_041649735.1 Opitutaceae bacterium
CACGGCAATCGCTCGGATAAAGACGCTATCCGCTCTGTGCGCTCCTTCCGTTGCTCCGTGAGCTCTGTGACCGATCCCTGTTGTGGCTTTTGACCACTTCTACACTTGAAAGCGCTTTCCGACTTCAGTCTCGACGAATTCCAGCAGCAGCTCGCCGCGTGGGGCTTCAAGGCATCGCATGCCAGGGCGCTGCTGAGGAATTACTATGCCGGGGCGGGCGCGGTGGAATGGTCGGAGCTGGAAACGCCGCGCGGATTGCAGGACCGGCTGGCGGGGGAGATCGCCCTGATGGCATCCGCGCCGGCCGCCCGGCAGGTCGCGGACGACGGGACGGTCAAGCTGCTCCTGAAGCTGGCCGATGGGCGGACGGTCGAGTCGGTGGTCATGCCGGCGTATCGGGCGGACCGGGTGGCCGGCTGCCTTTCGTCGCAGGTGGGCTGTGCGATGGCGTGCGATTTCTGCGCGACGGCGCAGACCGGGTTTGCGCGCAACCTGTCCGCGGGCGAGATGGTGGAGCAGTTCCTGCATCTGCGCCGCGAGGCGCAGGCCCTCGGCCGGCGGCTGCAGACCGTCGTCTTCATGGGCATGGGCGAGCCGCTGCTGAATCTGGAGCACGTGCTCGAGGCGGTGCGGCGCATGGCCGGCGGCGACTTGGGCGCGCTGGGCTGGCGGCAGATCACCGTCTCGACGGTTGGGATCGTGCCGGGCATCGACGCGCTGGCCGCGGCGGACCTGAACATCAACCTGGCCGTGTCGCTGCACGCGCCGGATGACGCCACACGGGCAAAACTGATTCCGTCGGGCCGGCGGTTCGGCCTCGGGGAGAACCTGGCGGCGGCGGACCGCTTCCAGGCGAAAAACCACGGGCGCCCGGTCTCGATCCAATACTGCCTGCTGCAGGGGGTGAACGACTCGCCGGAGCAGGCGCGGCAGCTCGCCGCGCTGCTGTCGGGCCGCCGGATGCACGTCAACCTGCTCCACTACAATGCCACCGGGGTGAGTCTGACCGGGCGGACCTACGAGCCGTCGCGGCCGGAAGCCGAGGAGGCGTTCATGGACGAACTGAAGGCGCGCGGGGTGGTGGCGCATTTCCGCCGCTCCCGCGGACGTGACATCGCCGCCGCCTGCGGCCAACTCCGGCGCCGGGCCGCCAGTGCCGATCTCAGCTAGGGTGATCGGCCGCTTCGCCCGAGGCTGGTCGCACACCGTGCGACGTTTTCGAGGAGTGGCCACGAAGGATCAATATGGATCACAAAAATTCCCCCCGATCTTTGTGTGCCTTGCGTTCCTTGGTGGCTTCATCCAATTCATCGCCATGAAGATCAGTGCCCATCAGGGTGGATCAGTGGTTCAACCGCTTTGGCAGCATGCATCTTGAAACCTGGCAATGGGCGCTGGTCGTCCTCGGTGCGTTTCTCGTGGGCATGTCGAAGACCGGCATCGCCGGGTTCGGCATCCTCTTCGTCGCCATCTTCGCCAACGTCATCCCCGCCCGGCAGGCCACGGGCTTCGTGCTGCCGCTGCTGATCTTTGGCGATGTCTTCGCGGTGGCCAGTTACCGGCAGCACACCGTCTGGCGCCATCTCTGGCGGCTCTTCCCGTGGACGGCGCTCGGCGTCGTCCTCGGCACCCTGGCGCTCGGGCGGCTCGACGACGGGTCGACGCGCCGGCTGATCGGCGGCATCATCGTGGCGATGTTTGCCCTGCACGTCTGGCGGAAGTGGCGGACGCAGCGCGGCCGCCCGGACGAGGAACTGGTCGCCCACGCCCCGCCGTGGTTTCCCGTGGCGGCCGGGGTGCTGGCGGGCTTCACGACCCAGGTCGCGAACGCCGCCGGCCCCGTCATGATCCTCTACCTGCTGGCGATGCGGCTGCCGAAGATGGAGTTCCTCGGCACGGGCGCAGTGTTTTTCCTCTGTCTGAATCTCTTCAAGGTGCCGTTCATGGCCGGTCTCGGCATGATCACGGCGTCGAGTTTTCTGACCAATCTCCTGCTGGCGCCGGCGGTGGTGGCCGGGGCACTGGCCGGGCGGTGGGTTGTTCACCGGATCAACCAGCAATGGTTCGAAACGATCGCGCTGGTGCTGACGTTTGCCGCTGGGTTGAAGCTGCTGCTATTTTAACCACAAAGGCACAAAGGAGCAACCCGAGGAAGGTACGCTCGATTACGGCAGGATTGAAGGTAGCCAAAGCCGTGAGGCTTTGGATCAAGGAATGAAATCCAAACTCTCACCAGCCGTTGCTCCTCGAGCTATGGCTGGCAGGCGAGTTTGGCTACTACCTCGGTCGCTTTCCCTGTGCCTCTGTGGTGAAACCCGGCTGTGGATCAGACAGGCCAGGTTCTCCTTTGCGCCCGTGGCGTGAAGGAATGCATGCACGAGGATAATCGTTTCTTTTCCGGAGGTTCCGTGTATTCCGTGGTGGCACCCATGGCGCGCATGTCGGTCAGGCAGATGTGGAAGGCGAAACTGGAGGGCAAGCTCGCGGCTCCCGTCTGGCCGGAGGCGCCTGATCTGCGCCGGCCTGCGTTTGCGGGGAAAGTGCTCGGCATCGATCCCAGCCTGCGCGGCACGGGCCTGGCGCTGATCGAGTTCACGCCCGGCCGGCCGGCGGTGCTGCTGCGGGCCCGCACGGTGCGCGTCCCGTCCCGGCGCCCCATGGCGGTGGCGCTGGCGGAGATCCATCGCGCCGTGACGGCGTTGCTCGCCGATGCCGACGTGCGGCACGTGGCGCTGGAACAGACGATCTACGTGCAGAATTTCCAGACGGCTCAGATCCTCGGCGCGGCGCGTGGTGCGGCCATCGCGGCCGCGGCGTTGCATGACAAACCGATTTTCGAGTATCCGCCGCTGCGGGTGAAGCAGGCGGTGGTGGGCGTGGGGCGGGCGAGCAAGCAACAGATGGCCAAAACCATCATGGCCATGCTCGGTCACGGCCGGCCGCTGGCGCCCGACGAAGCCGACGCCGCCGGCGTGGCCGTGTGCCACGCGCTCACGTGGCGGGGGGAGGAGTAAGCCGGCCTTCGTCTTCCAGCCGGCCGAGGAGCCGGAGCAGACCATCGAGAATGGTCAGGGGATGCGGCGGCCAGCCGGGAATGAAGAGGTCGACGGGCAGGACCGCCGCGACGCCGCCCCGGACCTCGGGATGACCCGCGAACACACCGCCCGAGATGGCCTCCGCGCCCACGGCGATGACGATTTTGGGTTCCGGCATCGCGTCCCACGTCTTCTTTAACGCCAGCTCCATGTTCCGCGAGACCGGCCCGGTGACGACCAGACCGTCCGCATGCCGGGGTGAGGCGACAAACTGGATGCCGAAGCGGCCCAGATCCCAGCCGATCGTGCCGAGCACGTTGAGATCGGCCTCCTCGGCGCCGTTGCCCCCGGCGCTCACCTGCCGCAGCCGGAGCGAGCGGCCGAAGAGCTTGCGCAGTTTGCCGTCCAGGGCGTCCGCGAGCCGCACCTGCTCCCGGCCCGGCTCGCCGAGCACGAGATCCTCGCGCCGGCGGACGGCCATGCGATAGTCGCCGGTCTGGATGATGGCCCCGTGGGGGCAGGCTTCGACACACGCCGCACAAAACAGGCAGCGGCCCAGGTCGAGCGCGATTCCCCGGCCCGCCGGCCGGGTGATGGCCTCGGTCGGGCACACCGGCAGGCATTCGGCGCAGCCGTCCGGGCATTTGGCCGCGTCGACGCGCAACGCACCGCCATGCCGGTCGGGCAGGGCGGGCGCGGGGCCGTTCGGATAGGCCATGGTTTCGCAGCCGCGCCGGAGGCGATGGGTGATGGTATCAAACACAAACATGGCGGAAGGCGCGGCTCAGAGGTCGAAGCCGCAGTAGGAGAGGTTGAAGCTTTTGTTGCAGACTGGAAAATCGGAGATGGCCTGGCCGCGCAGGGCCAGGGCCAGCCCGATCCAGTTGTGAAATGAAGGGTCGACGATCTTGTAGCGGCGGAACCGGCCCGCGGCGTCGGTGAGCGCCACATGGCAGATCTCGCCCCGCCAGCCCTCGACCAGGGCCACGGCCAGCGTGTCCGGGGCGGCCGGCGGCAGCTCCGCGCGGATCTCGCCCTCGGGCTGGGCCGCCAGCTGTTCCGTGAGGAGCTGGCCGGACCGCTGCACTTCGAGCCAGCGTACCCGGGCCCGCGCAAACACGTCCCCGCTGGGCCAGACCGCCACCGGCGCCTGCGCCAGCCGGTGCCAGCCGGCCGGATGATCGTAACGGACGTCGCGCACGAGTCCGCAGGCCCGCGCCGCCGGTCCGACGAGGCCGAGCTCCGCGGCCTGCCGGGCGTGGATTGTGCCGATGTTTTCAAACCGGGAGCGGACCGAGGCCGCATCCCACATCCAGGCGGAAGCCTGCTCCACCTCGGCCAGCGCGGCGGTCAGGCGCTCCCGCAGGCGCGCGAGGCGATCCGGCTCCGCGTCGAGGCGGCAGCCGCCGGGCTGCACCAGCCCGCGCCCGAAGCGATTGCCGCACAGCAGCGCGGTGAGGTTGAGAAAATCGCCGCGAATCTTGCCGCAGGCCGAGGCCGTGGGCAGGAAGGCCACGTCGTTGGACAATGCCCCGAGATCTCCCGTGTGGTTGGCCAGCCGTTCCAACTCGAGCGCGACCGCCCGCAGCCACTGCGCGCGCAGCGGGGGCTCCGCGCCGGCGAGCGCCTCTAGGACCGAGGCATGAGCCGTGGCATGGCCGATGGTCGTGTCGCCGGCCACCACCTCCATCTGGCTCATCGTGGCCCGGTGCGGCCCGCCGCTCAGCGCCCGCTCCACCCCGCGGTGCTGGTAGCCGAGGGCGATTTCGAGGTGCAGCACCTCCTCGCCGGCGCATTGAAAGCGGAAATGGCCCGGCTCGATGATGCCCGCGTGCACCGGCCCGACCGCCACCTCGTGAATCTCGCCGCCGTCCACGCGGAAGAAGTCCACGGCGGCGGGCGCGGCGCCGGCCGTTTTCCGCACCGGCTTGAGCCAGGGATGCCCCTCCGGGATGAGACCGGATTGTTCCCAGACTTCGCGTTCAAACAGGTGCGCCTGCGGTTGCAGCGCGGTCAGGGCGGGATAGCGGCCGGCCACCGGCGCGCTGCGGGCGACGGCCAGCGTGTTGTCGGCGTCGAAGGCGATCACGGCGACGAGCCGCGTGGCGCCGGCCTCGGGCACGCCGAACCAGGCGCAAAGCCGGGCGCCCCGGCCCAGTTCGGCGGCGGTGTGGCGCACCAACTCCGCCACCGGCCACTCGGGCACCTCGGCCCACGGCAGGCTGGTGGCATTGGCCAGCAGGAGAAAGGGAGAGGCGGTGCTCATGGCGCAGGGAAAAGCAGTCCGACCGCCGCCGTCCACGCGTCGCGCAGGACTGCGGGCGTCGCCAGGCCCAGCCAGAAGGAGCAGGCCAGCAGGGCCAGCGGCGGCAGGATGACGCCCGCCGATTCACGCAGCCGCCGCTCCCCGCGTTGCGCGGTGGTGCGCGGCCGTCCGTCGACAATGGCGAACACCAGCCGGGTCAGGCCGAAGAAGGCGAACAGGAGGCAGCCGAGAAACACCGCGGTCGCGGTCAGGTGGCCGGTGGCCAGGGCCGCCCGGATCACCCCCAGCTCGCTGAAAAACGGTCCGAACGGCGGGCAGGCGGTGATGGCAAACATGCCGGCGACGAAGATCGCCGCCGATTGGGGCGTGATCGCGGACATCCCGCTGACCTCGTCCGTGGTACGCGCGCCGGCGGCGCGGCGGATGTTGCCGGCGCTCAGGAAAATCGCGCCCTTGGTCAGGCTGTTGTTCCACACGTGAAACAGGGACGCCCACAGGCCGGCGCCGCCGAACGAGGCGCCGAGGACGAGAATGCCCATGTGTTCGATGCTCGAGTAGGCGAGCATGCGTTTGAAGTCGCGCGTGGCCAACAGGAACAGCGCCGCCACCAGCATGGAGAACAAGCCGATGACCAGCAGCGTATGGTCGGCCACCGCCCCGGCGCCGGCGGCGGCGACGACGGCCCGCACCCGCAGGACCGCGGTGAACGCCACCGTCGTGACCCCGCCCGCCAGCATGGCGCCGACGATTCCGGGAGCTTCACCGTATGCGTCGGGTTTCCAGGTGTGCATCGGGGCCAGGCCCATTTTCGTCCCGTAGCCGACCAGCAAGAACACCCAGGCGATCAGGACCCAGGGCCGGGACAGGCCGGCGCCCTGGGCCGTCAGCGCGGCGAAGGTGAGATCCCCGCCGCCGCCGCCGCGGAGCGAGGCGTAGCCGAGGCAGAAGGAGCCCAGGAGTGACAGGGCGATGCCGGTGCCGCCGACGAGCAGGTATTTCCACGTC
>JBAZMN010000099.1:0-6296 GCA_041649735.1 Opitutaceae bacterium
AGGCTCTTTGCCTGGATCGGCGGCCTCGCGCTTTTCCTCGGGGTCGCCTTTTTCGTCAAATACTCCTTCGACAACAACCTCATCCCGCCGGCGGTGCGCATGGCGCTGGGCTTTTTGACCGGGGCGGGCCTGCTGGCCGGCGGCGTGCTTCTCGCCCGGCGCCCCTACCAGGTCACGGCGCAGACCCTCTGCGCCACCGGCGTGGTCATCCTCTACGCGGTGACCTTCGCCTGCCGCTCGATCTACCACTTCGCGTTCTTCGGTGCGCTGCCGACGTTCCTGCTCATGGTGCTCATCACCACGGCGGCGTTCGTGGTGGCCGTGACGCTGGAGGCGCAGGTGGTGGCGCTGCTCGGCATGCTCGGCGGTTTCCTCACGCCCGTACTGCTCTCGACCGGCGTGGACAATCCGCTGGGTCTCTTTGGCTACATTGCGCTGCTTGACGCCGGCCTGCTCGCCGTGGCCCGGCGCCGGCGGTGGCATTACCTCGGCGCGCTCGCCGCGTTGGGCACGGTGGTGATGGAGCTGGGCTGGGTGGAGAAATTCTTTGTGGCCGCGAAGATCTACACAGCGCTCAATGTCTTTCTCGGCTTCGACGTGCTGTTCTTGCTCGCGTGCGCCCTGCCGGCCGGCCAGGTGCTGCGGCGCGCCGACGCCTCCCGCTGGCTGGCGGGCGCCGCGGCCGGCGTCGCCTTCATCTCGCTCGGCTTCGCCTTTCACCTGCTCGGCTACCCGAAGATCGTGCTGCAGCCGTGGTTGCTGTTCGCGTTCGTGCTCGGCGCCGACCTGTGTCTGCTGGTGCTCGCCACCCTCGATCAACCGCTGGCCAAACTGCACCTCGCGGCCGGCGCGCTGGCGTTCCTGCTGCTCGCGGCCTGGATGACGCGCCAGACCGGCAATGACCTGCTGTCCTGGGCGCTCGGGGCCTGCTTCGTCTTCGCCGTGCTCCACACGGTCTTTCCCCTCGTGCTGCAACGCGTGCGGCCCGGCGCGGCGCCGTCCTGGTGGGCGCATCTGTTCCCGCCGGTGGCGCTGCTGCTGGTGCTGCTGGCCATCGCCCGGATTCCCGATGTGTCCTTCCTCGTGTGGCCGCTCGTGCTGGTGGTCGACCTGCTCGCCATCGGCGCGGCGCTGGCCACGGGCGTGCTGCTGGCGGTGGCGGCCACGCTCGTGCTGACGCTCATCGCCACCGCTTGCTGGATCATGCGCGTGCCGGTGGAACCCGCGGGCGTTCCCACGCTGCTATTGCTGGCGGGCGGATTCGGCGTGCTTTTTTTCGCGGCCGGCGTCTACGCGCTGCGCCGGCTGGCCCGGTCCGGCCTCAGCGCCGATGCGCCCGCCTGGCTCGCGGATCCGGCCGGCGCCGAACAGCTGCCGGCATTCTCGGCCGTGCTGCCCTTCCTGCTGTTGATCATGGTCGTGCTGCGGATGCCGCTGACCGGTCCCGCGCCGGTCTTCGGCCTGGCCCTGCTGCTGACGGTGCTGCTGCTCGGCCTCGCCCGGATGCTGGCCAACGGCGTGCTGCCCGCCGTGGCGTTGGGCTGCGTGGCGCTGCTGGAATATGTCTGGCTCGATCGTCGTTTCGTGTCCGACACCGCCGCGGTGACCCTGGCTTGGAATCTCGGATTTTATGCGGTGTTCGCGGCGTTTCCGTTCATCTTCCGACGGCATTTCGCCGGCCAGGTCATGCCCTGGATCGCCTCCGCGCTGGCGGCGCCGGCGCATTTTTATCTGGTCTACGAAGCCGTACACCGGGCCTGGCCCAACGACGTCATGGGCCTGGTCCCCGCGCTGTTCGCCCTGCCGGCGCTGGCCAGTCTCGTCATCGCGCTGCGCACGCTGCCGGCCGATGCTCCGCGCCGTCTCGACGTGCTCGCCTGGTTCGGCGGCGTGGCGCTGCTGTTCGTCACGCTGATCTTTCCCATCCAGTTCGAGCGGCAGTGGATCACCCTCGGCTGGGCGCTGGAGGGCGCGGCGCTGCTCTGGCTCTTCCACCGTGTGCCGCATGAGGGTCTGCGGCTGGCGGGCACGGGCCTGCTCATCGCCGCCTTCGTGCGCCTGGCGCTCAATCCGGCGGTGCTGGCCTACCACCCGCGCGCCGCCACGCCGATCTTCAACTGGTACCTGTACGCCTACGGCCTGACCACCCTCTGCCTGATCGCCGGCGCCCGGCTGCTGGCGCCGCCGCGGGACCGCGTCCTGGGCTCCAACGCCCCCGCGCTGCTCTACGGCCTCGCCGGCGTGCTGGCGTTCCTGCTGCTCAACATCGAGATCGCCGACTACTACAACCCGGCGGGCCGCGGGCTCACCTTCGAGTTCTCCGGCAATTTTGCGCGGGACATGACCTACACCATCGCCTGGGCGCTCTTCGCCTTCGGGCTGCTCGTGATCGGCATCGCCCGGCGCATCCGCGCCACCCGCTATGCCGCGATCGGCCTGCTGAGCGTCACGCTGCTGAAGCTCTTCCTCCACGACCTCGCCCGCCTCGACCAGCTCTACCGCATCGGCGCGCTCATTGTCGTCGCGGTCGTGGCGATCCTCGCCTCCTTCCTTTACCAGCGGTTCCTTCCGCCCGAAACCAAGCCCTGACATGCGCCCGCCTCGCGTTGCCGCCGTCCTGCTGACCGCCCTCCTCACCGCCCTGCCGCTGCGGACCGAGCCTTTCACGGTGCAAAACTGGCGCTTCCGGCAGGAGGTGTCCATCGACCAGCCCGGCCTCGCGAAGGTGGCGCTGCCGGTCGAGACGTTCGACGCCGCGCGCGCCGATCTCGGCGACCTGCGCCTGATTGATCCCAACGGGGTGGAGCGGGCTTTCGCCCTGGAGCACGCGGCGCGGGCGGAGCTCCATCTCCAGCCGCCCGAATCCCTGACGAGCAGTGTCGAGGACGCCGCCATGGTGTTCGTCGTCAAGACCGGGACGAACGATCCCATCTCCGCCCTGGAAATCGACGCCGGCCAGCAGAGTTTTCTGACCCGCGTCCTCGTCGAATCCTCTGACGACGGCCAAAACTGGCAGTTGCTGGGCCGCAACCTGCCCGTTTACGACCGTGGCGGCCAGTTGCGCGCCCTGCACCTGACCATCCCGGCGGGAGCCTACGCTTATCTGCGGGTGACGCTCGACCGGCTCGGCGGCCGGCACATCGCATTGCGCAGCATCTCCCTGCTCACGCGCCGGCCCGAGGTCGATCCGCCCGAGAGCATCGCCGTGCGGGTGGCGGCACGCGACGAGCTGCCGGGGGAAACCCGGCTCACGCTCGCCCTCCCCGGCGCCAATCTGCAACTGGCCGCGCTGGAGCTCGGCACGCCCGAGCCGGTTTTCAATCGCCCCGTGCGGCTCGTGTACCGGGCTTTTGAGAATGAAACGGTCCGCGAAATCAATCTCGCCCAGGGCAATCTCACGCGGTCCGGTCCGGCCGGCGCACCGGGATCCGGCACCCTGCCCTTCGTGGTCGAGCGGCTCGCGCCCCGGCGCGAGCTGATCCTGATCATCGACAACGGCGACAGTCCGCCGCTGGCGCTGACGGCCATCACTGCGCGGCGGCGTCCGGTATTCGCCGTGTTCTACGCCACCACCGCCGGCCGCTACACTCTTTACCTGGGCAATCCCAAGGCCGTGGCGCCCCGCTATGACGTGGGCGCGCTGGCCGGGGAATCGCGGCCGATGCCGCCGGCGCGGCTGACTCCCGGCCCGCTTGGGCCCAATCCGGATTTTCTGCCCGGAGAACCGCTGCCGGAAATTCCCGCGCTGGGCACGCCGCTGGATGTGACGCCGTGGGCGTTTCGCAAGCCGGTCCGGACCGGCGCGGCCGGCGTGCAGCAACTCGAACTTGATGCGGCGGTGCTCGCCCGCGCCCGGCGCGATTTCGGCGACCTGCGCCTGATCAGCGGTGACCGTCAGGTGCCTTTCGTGATCGAGCGCACGAGCCTGACCCGGGCGATCGCGGTCGACGCAACCCCCGTGCCGGACCCGAAGCAGCCGCACCTCAGCCGCTGGCGCCTCACCCTGCCCCACCCGTGCCTGCCGCTCGTCCGCCTGACGGCCACCGTGTCCACCCCGCTTTTCCAGCGCGAGATGCGGCTGATCGAGGACGTCGAGGACGACCGCGGCTACACCTCGCGCCGCTGGCTCGGCCAAACCACTTGGAACCAGACGCCGGGACGGCATGCGACCCTCTTCACTATTGCCGTCAACCAGCCGCCCGCGACCGACACGCTCTGGCTCGAGACCGACAATGGCGACAATCCGCCCATCGCGCTGGGCAACGTGCGCGTCCACCACCCTGTCACCCGCCTGCTGTTCAAGGCCGCGGACGAGGCGCCGGTCTTTTTGTACTATGGCTGTCCGCAGGCTGCGGCTCCGCGCTATGACCTGAGTCTCGTGGGCGCGCAACTGCTCGCCGCCGACAAGGCCACGCCCGGACTGGGCGCCGAGGAAACGCTCAAGGGCCAGTCGTTCGCGGAAACCATCGCGCTCGCCGGCCGCAGCGGCGCCCTGTTCTGGAGCATGCTCGTCCTCGTGGTGATCGTACTGCTGGTCGTCATCGCCCGTCTGCTGCCCAAGACGCCGCCGCCAGACGGCCCGGCGGCAACGAGATAAAGCCCTGCGCCCGGGGTCCGGGCGTTTGCTCCCTTCAGGAGCCGGGCAGCTTGACGGAGACTTCCGGCGCGGCTTCGCCCTTTTTTTCCGGCGCCGCGGAGGCCACCGGCGCCGGCGTTTGCGCCCGCAGGAGGAGCGCACGTTGCGCCCACGTGCCGCTGGAATCGACCTGCATGATCAGGTCGGTGAGTTTCACGACGTCGTCGAAGTTGCCGGCATCGAAGGCCAGGGACGCCAGGTGATAAGCGGCCTCGCAGCGCACCCCCAGCAGTTGCGTGCTGTCGTTCGCCAGCTGCCGGAGGATCGCCGTGCCCTCCGTTGTCCGGCCGGACTGGATTTCGCACATCGCTTTTCCCAGGAGGGCGCGGGTGGCGAAGGGCGTGCCCGGCAGCACGGCGGCGGCCTTGTCGTAAGCGGCCATGGCTTCGGTAAACTTGCCCGCGGTGTAGGCCTCATCCGCCAGTTTCAACCAGGCGGCGCCCGCCAGGGAATGACGGTCATTCTCCCGGACAAAGGCCTGCAGTTTGGCGGTGGTGGTCGCCGCAGCGTAGGCGGCTTCGACACCGGCCTCCCGCCGGGCGGCCAGCATGTCGTAGGTATAGCGCCCGATGATCGCCAGCAGCACGAGCGCGCAACCGAGATAAATGGCGTTGTGATTCTTCTCCCAAAAGATCCGAAGCTGCTCATCGAAGGGAGGCGTGACCTCAGTCTTGGCCTCCGGGAGGTCGGAAGGATTGGGGTTCACGGAAGGCTGGTGGGGCGGCACGATGCTCATGGAAACCGCGCAATATGGGCGCCGGCCCGGGCCCCCACAAGGCAAAATCCGGTCAGGCCGGCCCGGCTGGCAAGAGCTGCCTTCTAGGGGCTATCCCAAAACCGGCGAACGAATCGTAGGGGCGCAGGCTTGCTGCGTCCCTCTCGAAGGGCGCGACAAGATCGCGCCCCTACCAATGCCTGGTGATTCATACCTGTTTCAGGTTTTGGGATAGCTTTTAGTCAAAGACCACGGTCTTGTGGCCGTAGACGAGCACGCGGTTCTCGAGGTGCCAGCGCACGGCCTGGGCCAGCACGAGCTTCTCCAGATCCCGGCCCTTGCGGACGAGATCCTCGACGCTGTGGCGGTGCGTCACGCGCACGACGTCCTGCTGGATGATGGGGCCGTCGTCGAGCACGGCGGTGGCGTAGTGGGCCGTGGCGCCGATGAGCTTCACCCCGCGTTCGTGGGCCTGGTGATAGGGCCGGCCGCCGGCGAAGGCGGGCAGAAACGAATGATGGATGTTGATCACCGGCTGGCCGAATTTCTGCAGGAAACCGGCCGAAAGTATCTGCATGTAGCGGGCAAGAATGACGAACTCCACGCCGGCGGCGCGCAAAAGTTTGAGCTGCCGCGCCTCGGCCGTGGCCTTGGTCCGGGCGGTCACGGGCACATGATGAAACGGCAGGCCATAATGGCGGGCAGCCGCGGCCAGATCGGCATGGTTGGAAATCACGCAGGCAAAATCGCCTGCAAACTCGCCGGCCTGCCAGCGCAGGATGAGATCATGGAAGCAATGGTCGGCCTTCGACACGAACAGCGCGCCTTTCGGGCGGTGCGCCGACGAGGCCACGCGCGCCTGCATGCCCAGCGTCGCCGCAAAAGCCGTGAACGCGGCGGCTTCCGCATCGAGTCCGGAAGGCCTGCCCTCCTTCGCTAAAACTT
>JBAZMN010000100.1:0-6290 GCA_041649735.1 Opitutaceae bacterium
ATGAGCGCCGCGAGCAGCAGGACTCCGCCGACCGGAATGAATCCCAGCTCAACGCCGCGGCGCGAGAGGGCCCCGGCCGAGACCGTGCCCAGCATGGTGCCGGCGCCCAGCGCCAGCAGCATGATGCCGGCGGTCGTCGCCGAGCCGACCCCGCCCTGGTGGGCGTCGGCGCCGATCTGCGCGCACAACATGTAGATGTAGGCTCCGAGACCGTAGAAGAACATGATGCCCAGCGTGGCCCGGAAGAGCGGGCGTGACTGCCACAGCTCGCGCACCTGGGAACCATGCCGGACGAACAGGCTCGCCTTGAAGGGCTCGGCTGACTGCACCGGAGTCATCGGCACCAGCTGAAACAAGGCCCACGAGGCCGCGGAGAGGCCGGTCAAAATTACCGCCGTCCAGATCGCCCCGTGCCACGGATCCGCCGAACGACCGGTCCAGAAATCGAACAGCCGGCCGCCGCCGAAACCGCCGATCAGCAGGGCGGTCATGGACAGCATTTCCATCCACCCCACCGCCCGGGACAGCTGATGCGGCGCGACCAGTTCCAGCAGAATGGCCCGCTTGGCCGGCGCGAACACCGTCACCTGCAGCGCCAGCAGGAACAGGCAGACGACCGCCGCCCAAAGCAGGTGCAGCCAGAGCGCGCCCACGAGCAGCACGATGATGAAAACCTGCGCGGCCAGCGCCAGATTGAGCACCCGGCTTTTGGAAAACCGGTCATTCACCCACCCCGCCAGCGGCGCAAACAAAACCAGCGGCGCCACCAGCAGCGCCCCGAGCAGGCCCTTGACCAGGTCGGCATCGACCCCCGCCAACACGCCGGGAAACTGCACCAGCGCGATCAGCATCATCTTCGTCGCGTTGTCGTTGAAGGTGACCTGGGCTTGCGCGGCCAGCAGGCTAACGAGCGGGCGCGCCGAGGGATTGGGGTTGGCCATGGAAAGACGGGAACGGGAAGTTATGACGGAGATTACGCACGCGTTTCAAGCGCGGAGAGATGGGTCAGGCCGGTTCGGAATCCTTGCGCTGCCAATTTCGCAGATCGCCGGCCAGGGTGCCGAAGCCGTGGGGAAAGTCCGCCTCGAGCCGGCGCGAATCGCGGTGCCGGCGCGCGCATTCCAGCGCCCGCTGGATTTCGAAGGCCAGCCCCGGCCGGTCGGTCCCGTACACCCGCCATTTGAGCTCCCGCCGCGTGTAGGGCACCTCCGCGCGCGCCTGTCCCTCCAGCCAGGCGAGCTCGGTCACCTGAGGATCCTGGCCGCAGAGGTACCAGGCCTCGATGGCGGGCACGGCGATGCCCACCGCGCGCAGCACGCGGTCGCGTCCGTGCAGCGGCGGAAATTTCTTCTGCGTCTTGCGGAAGACACCCCGCAGCTGGCACAGACGGCACTGCGGATGAAAATAACCCGGCGCCTCGTGCTCCGCCGTGTGCACGACCGAGTCGTCGGCGTCGACCACGACCACCAGCCCCTCGACGGTGGTGTTGAAATGGAGATGGCGCAGGATGGCCGGCAGCACCTGCGCGACATTGGGCCAGCCCCGGGCGCGCAAACCCGGTTTCTCCAGGGCGATGGGTTCCGCCAGCACCAGCTCCACCAGCACCCGCAACGCCGCCTCGTCCGCCGGCGATTCGCTCAGCAGGGCGACCTTCATGGGCAGAACCCGGCGCCTCCTCCGGCCACGGCGTGCGGCCCGCGTCCGCCGACGATGGCCAACATGTCAACTAATCGTTGACGTGTTGCCGGTGATCTCCGGGACCAAGGCCGGAGCAACGATCCCGGAGCGCGTGGCGGCGACCCTTTCATTCCTCCGGCACTCCGCCCAGGATGCCGCTGAACCAGATGTCGCCGAGCGAGCCCTCCCGCAGGATCTCCTTCACGTCCGGCCGGTCGCTCAGCCGTTCGAAGGTGGCGCTGCGGCCCTGCTTGCTGGCCACGACGATTTCCTCCGGATGGTCGTGGAACAGGTCGAGCAGGAAGGGCGAATGCGTGGTGGCCACGATCTGCACCGCCGCCCGCGTTTCGCCAAAATCCGCGGGATAGCTCAGACGGTAGAGCGCGTCGCGCACCTCGCGCAGCAGGCGCGGATGCATGCCGCGGTCGGCCTCCTCGAGGCACAGCACCGTGGGCGGCCGCGGCGCAAAGGAAAGGGTCAGGATCGCCAGCGTGTAGAGCGCACCCTGGGAAATGTTCTCGGCGGTGATGAGGGCGTTCTCCTCCGCCAGCCGCAGCGCCAGCAGCACGCGTCCCTCCCCCGCCGCCGGCAGCTCGATGGCGGAAAAATCCGGCAGCGCCCGGTGGAATTCGGCCTCCAGGCGGGCAAAGATCTCCGGCCGTTGTCGTTTCATTGCAGCCAGCACGGCGGCCAGATTGCGGCCATTGGAGGCAAGTTCCCCGTCCTCGGCCAGCGGCGCCGGTTCGGCCATCGCGTAATGGTCAAAAAGATAGGCCCGGATGCCGCCGAGTTCCGTCCGGAGCGCCTCCCAGCGGGCCCGGGCTTCGTCGGCCGGAGGGTGCCGCACCTGCAGGACATCGCAGACCGGACCGTTCTGGCAGGCCAGATGCACCTCGATGTCGGCGTTGGGCGGCGGAAAGCGGAACACGATCTCGGGGCCGCCCGCCCGGGCCGTCATCGGAGCGGGTGCACTGCCGGTCTGCTGGCGGGCCAGGGTCCGCAACCGCAGGAAGGCCTGGACGAGGCTGGTCTTGCCGCTGCCGTTGGGTCCGATGATGAGGTTGAAGGGCTCCAGCCGCAGGCTCGTGGCGCGCAGGGCCTTGAAATGCTTGAACTGGACCGAGGCGATCACGCCGGGATGCTGTCAATTTCCGCCACGGAAAGCAACCGTTGGCCGCGGACGGTAGTGGGCAGTTTGCCTTGTCATCGCGAGGCTCGCGGACGGGCCCGTAGCGATCCAGTCCCACCGCTGCGGTGGGGTCCAATTGAATCGCTTCCACCTTCGTCGAGGCTTCGGCGGACAGATCAACGCCTGCCATGGCAAATCGACCCGCTGCCAATCGATTCCCAGTCTTGAATATTTCCACGAGCGGCGCTACGGACAGTGGACATGCCAACCCCGGAGGGCATCCCGCTCGGCGTAAACCCGGTCCATATCGGCGAGATCATGGACCTAAAACGTCCACTTATTTATGCCTATCCCGAAAACCCCGCACTTTCTTGGCCCTAAATAACGTTCGACGGAAAGAAGATGAAGATCGCACGTATCATCCTCAGGGTTTATCAAATAGTCGCTGCGATCGTTGGCCTAATAATCGTTTCTCCCCAGCTTCGAATCTACGGCCTCGGATTCGCCGGAATCGCATTTCTATTCTCTGAAACGTTGGGCAAAAAGCCACGCATATGGACGATTTCACGCGTAGTCTCCTAGATAGTGGAAAGAAGCGGCAGGACCACATATCCTCTGAGCGGCTCGCGCCTTTAGGCGCTCGGCCGATCGCTGGCACGAAAAAGACGAAGTATGAGTTCGCAGGAGTTGGTGCCTTGGTTCAGCTCATCGGTTTCGTGGCTGTTTGGTTTTTCCCGCTTGGCACTTTTGCTGGCATCGCGTTGTTGCTAATCGGCAGTTCGATGTCGAAAAGGATTTTTTGCAGTGAGTGCGGCAACAAGATCGATAAAGAGTCGCGGATGTGCCCTCATTGTAAGGTGGAGTTCTTGGAATGAAGGCGAAATATGAGCGAACCCGGAGAGTCGTACGCTGTGCTAACCCAACCTCCGCCACGGCCTCAGCGAGGAGATTAAAATGGGTCAGGCTTGAACAATTGCGATTCTAGTCTTTTGACAGCCGACCCTTCGACACTTGTCGAAAGCCAAAAAGGCCCCCGGATACGGATGCCCGGACTCAGGCACAGCTTGTGCCCGGGGTTGGCGGCCGCCGGCTCATCCGCAGACAGCAGGCAAGAAAGAGCGGTTGACGCCCGGTGAGAGCGGTTCATTTTATTTGCATGATCCTCAGCGCAGTATTATCGCCGGCAGAGGAAGGCGGATTTGTGGCCCTCAATCCTGAGACGGGCACGACCACACAGGGCGAGACCGTGGAAGAGGCGCTCTCGAATCTGCGCGAGGCAACTGAATTGTTTCTCGATGAATTCCCGCTCGCAAAGCCTGGGAGCACACTCTTGACCACGTTTGAAGTCGCGGGACGTGCCTAAGTTCCCACACCTTTCGGGCGCTGAAATAATCCGGGTGCTTGAGCGACTCGGTTTCCGGCAAGTCCGCCAGAAAGGAAGCCACGTCATTCTCCGGCGGGGGTCAGCGGGCTGCGTGGTCCCGCTCCATCGGGAAGTGAAGATCGGAACTCTGGCCGGGATACTGCGGCAAGCCGGCGTCACACCCGACGAGTTTCTGGCGACTTTGAATTAGCCGGCCGAGCACCGCGTCGGGGAAAGTCCGGTCAATGCCCGTGGTTCGCGGCGGCGGCGGCTTTTGCGGCCTTGGCCTCCTCGACGACCTTCTTCTCGAACTCGGCCGGCATCTCCTCGTAGTGGCTGAATTTCTCGGCGTGCAGGCCGCGGCCGCCGGTGAGCGAGCGCACGACCGTGCCGTAGTGGTGGAGCTCCGCCGCCGGCACGAGCGCCTTCACGACCTGCAGGCGGCCGGCGTTGTCCATGCCGAGGATCTTGCCGCGGCGGCCCGACAGGTCGCCGACGATCTTGCCCAGGCAGTCCTCGGGCACCTTGATCTCCAGCTCGTGGATCGGCTCGAGGAGGCAGGGACGCGCGTTCATGAACGCCTCCTTGAAGGCGAAGTAGCCGGCGATCTGGAAGGCGATGTCCTTCGAGTCCACCGGGTGCATCTTGCCGTCGTAGAAATCGATCTTCACATCCACGACATGGTAGCCGGCGAGGATGCCCTCGGTGCAGGCGGTCTTCACCCCTTTTTCCACCGATGGCACGAACACCCGGTCGACGTTCTGGCCGGAGAGCGATTCGGTGAACTCCACGCCGCTGTCGCGCGGCGCGGGCTCGATGCGCATCCAGACCTCGGCGAACTGGCCGGCGCCGCCGGTCTGCTTCTTGTGCCGGTATTTCGACTCGGCCCGGTGGCGGATGGTCTCCCGGAAGCGGATGCGGGGCGGGATGAGCTCCAGGTCGACCTTGTAGCGGCGCTTGAGCCGCTCGAACAGGACCTCGAGGTGGAGTTCGCCCTGCGCGGAAATAAGGGTCTGGTGCAGCTCGCCGTCGACCCTGGATTCGAAGGCCGGATCCTCCTCGTGCAGCGCCGCGAGGCCGGCGGCCAGCTTGTCCTCGTCGCCGCGCGAATTGAGCTTGAGCGCGGCCTGGGTGTAGGGCTTGGGATAGGTGACCTTGGGCAGCACGACGACATGCTTGGCGTCGCAAAGGGTGTTGCCGGTGTGGGTGTCCCGGAGTTTCACCGCCGCGCCGATGTCGCCGGCGGTGAGCACCTCGGCGGGGGCGCGGATCTTGCCGTTGAGGCGGTATAACTGGCCGATGCGCTCGGTGACCCGCCGGTCGCTGTTGTAAAGGTCCATGCCGGTGTGCACGTCGCCGGAATAGACCCGGAAGATCGAGAGGTCGCCGCTCAACGGGTCGGACAGCGTCTTGAAGGAGAACGCCACCGGCTCCCGGCCGGTCAGGTTGACGTCGCAGGGCTGGCCCGCGGCGTCGGTGGCCGGCGCCGTGGCCCGGTCGACCGGCGACGAGCCGAAGCGCGCGATGAAATCGAGCAGCCGCGCCACCCCGACGTTGCTTTCCCCCGAGGTGCAGAACAGCGGGATGAACACCTGCTTCTGCACGGCGGGATGGATGCCGGTGCGCAGGACATCCTCCGACAGGCCGCCCTCGGCGAAAAACTTCTCCAGCAGGGTGTCGTCCGACTCCGCGATGTGCTCGATCAGCTCCTTGTGCAGGGCCTCGACGCGCTCCTTCCCGGCGCCCGCGGCCGGCGCCTCGGTGTACTTGCCCGTGCGATCGGCCGCGTAGGTGCAGACCTCGCTGCGCAGCACATCGAGCACCTGGTTGAAGCCGAGCCCGGGATTGACCGGCACCTGCATCGGGAAAACCTGTGCGCCGAACCGCTCGCGGATTTCCTCGACGAGCAGATCGTAGTCCACGTTCTCCTTGTCGAGCGCGTTGACGACGATGATCTTGGGAATGCCGAACTGGGTGGCGTAGTCCCACATCATCTCCGTGCCGACGCCGATGCCGTGGCCGGCGTGGATGACGACGACCGCGAAGTCGACGACGCGGAGGGCGTTGAGCGCCTCGCTGCTGAAGTCGAGGTAGCCGGGGGTGTCGAGGATGTTGAGCCGG
>JBAZMN010000101.1:0-6267 GCA_041649735.1 Opitutaceae bacterium
CTATCCGGCGTTGGCATACGTACCGAGCCTGGGTTGGTACTACACGGTGAATGCCCCCAAGGTTAACCCGACGCTGGCCGATGTCGTTGAGGCCGATGTGAGCCACGGCACTTTCAACTTCCAGTCCGTGACCGACCAGATTCCCGAGATTCGCAACTACGGCTTCTACACGCGCGCGATGCACGATTTCAACGAGAACCTCTATGCGTTCACCGAGGTCTCATTTCGCCGACAGGAAACCATCATCGGGGCGGCTCCGGCTCCGGTGTTCAACTACACCGAGCATGGTGACGGACCCAACGGCGCCCTGAACATCCCGGCGACGAATCCGAACAATCCGTTTGGTGAGGATCTCTACGACGAGTGGTACGCCCGTCTGATGAATGCCGGCAACCGTATCAACGACGTCACCTCCGACACTCCACGGGTGCTCGTTGGTCTTGGCGGAAACATCCCGTCCGGGCAGAACTGGACCTGGGAAAGCGGAGCCCTTTATACCAGCAACGATACCACGAACCTGAACCGTGGTACGGTCTTCGATAGCCTCTATCAAGACGCGCTCAACGGCGTCGAGATCGGTGGCCAGACACTCTATGCTAATCCGTTCGGCCCGGAGGATCCCCGCCTCACCGCCTACTACACCCACGAGGATCCCAACAGTTCGAAGTTTGAACTGCGGAGCATCGATTTCAGTGCGAGCGGCGACGTCTTCGAGTTGCCGGCTGGCCCGGTCGGTTTGGCCGTCGGTGGTGAGATTCGCGCGGAGAAGTTCGAGAACATCAAAACGACCAATAATATCACCGGCAATGTCGTCGGCGGCGCCGAGGGTTCCTCGGTTCACGGTCAGCGCGATGTCCGGTCGGCTTATGCCGAATTGAGCGTGCCGATCATCAAGGGGTTGCAGACACAATTCGCGGCCCGTTTTGAGGACTATAGCGACTTCGGCCAGACCACGAAACCCAAGGTAGCGCTCTCCTATCGGCCCGCCACGTGGCTCTTGCTGCGGGGCTCGTTCGGCCAATCGTTTCTGGCACCGAACCTGTCGTACCTCTACACCAGCCAGGTCACGCAGTTCTCGGACTCGGGACTTGATGACCCGAAGCGCCCCAACGACGCTCCGCGCCAGATCCAGACCCGGTCGGGCGGCAATCCGAACCTCCAGCCGGAAGAAACCGATGCCTACTATGCCGGCTTCCAGGTTGAACCCGAAGGCGTGATGAAGGGCTTTGCGTTTGCCGTCGACTGGTTCGAGTTCAAGCAGAAGAATCTGATCTCACAGCTCGGGCCGGACTTTATTCTCGCCCATGAGGACAGTCTGCCGGGCGCGGTGGTGCGCAATCCCCCGGCGGCGGGTGAAACGGTTGGGACGATCAACTACATCATTGATTACTATCGCAACGCCGACCACCTGACCTACCGCGGCGTGGATCTCGAAGCGCGCTACGACCTGAACACGACGAACCTGGGTCGGTTCCGGTTTGTTGCCAATGCCACCTATCTGGATAACTTCATCTATGAAGGGGATGAACTGGCCTCCACCTACGAATACCCCCGCTGGCGCACCACCTTTGCGGCCGATTGGCAACGGGGTGATTGGTCGGCGGCAGTGTTTGTGGCCTACATTGGTTCGTTCGAGAATTATTCCGGCCCCGGCAATGTCGGGGCGCAGACCGTGGTGAACCCGCAAATCAGTTATTCGGGGCTGTGGAAGACGAAAATCACGCTGGGCGTGCGCAATATCCTCGACCGCGACCCGCCGTTCGATGCGCATTCCTCGACCGGTTGGAATGCCGATATCAACGATCCGGGCAAGCTCTTCGTCTACGTACGTGTCACGAAGGATTGGTAGAAACTCGTGGTTCGGTTCCAACCGAGACTTTTCTTCAGCGCCCCGGAGTCCTAAGCTCCGGGGCGTTTGCTTGATGCGCCGAGCATGTCACCGCCTGATCAATGAATCTTCTCCCAGAAGGCCCACGCCGTCCGGCATTGTTTGAATCGGCCTGGAAGCCGCCGATTTGGCTTGGCCAGTTGTTGCTGGTAATAACCTGCACGGCCCTCGGCGCTGCGGAATCGCCTTCGTTGCGCGATTGGCTCACACCTGAAGAGTTTCATCGGGCTGGGCTCGACAAGCTCACCAGCGAAGAACTCCGGTTTCTGGCCGCCCGCCTGGCCGCTGCAGACATTGCTCAAACTCCCGCCCCAACCCCAGCATCTCCTGTCAGTTCCGCAGCTGAACCGCCACGTCGCGGTGAGACGGTTTTCGGCCAGGAGGAGCAGCTCAGGACCGCGATGGAAAAATCCCAGCAGGTGCCCACCGCCATCCAGTCGCGCATTCTGGGCGTGTTTGCAGGGTGGGAGGGCAAGGCCGAATTCCGGCTCGAGAATGGCCAGATCTGGCGCCAGATCGACGACGGGCGTTTCGCCGTGCATCTCACCAATCCGGTGGTGGTTATCGAAAAGGGTGCGCTGGGCGCGTACTATTTGCACGTCGCTGGCTACGGGTCGCGCGCAAAGGTCGTCCGGGTGCGATGATGCTTCCCGGGAATCGGCGGCGTTCGGGCTGGCACCTATCGTTTCTCCACCGCCGGCATTTCGAGAACTTCAGGGGTTCCGGTTGTTACCGGGGGCTTGCCGCCCGCGGTGAGATTTGTCGCCAGAAACTTCTCCATGGCCTGATAGAGCCTGATCTTGTTTTTCCAGCGACGATAGCCGTGTCCTTCGTCTGACCGGATCATCCATTCGACCGGGACGCCATGCTTCCGCAGTTGGGTCGCCAGCTTGGTGGCGTGCTTCAAATCCACCCGGTCGTCCAGTTCGCCGTAAGCGAAGAAGACCGGGGCGCGAATCTTATCCGCGTTAAGCAGCGGCGAGGTCGCTCGCAGTCGTTCCCGATCCCTCTTGGCGTCGCCGGTCGTCACTTCGAGTTGGGCCCGGATGGACTCCCAGGCATCGGGAATCGTGCGCAACAGCAGTTCGATGTCCGTCACGCCGACATAGTTGATTCCACACCGGTAAAGCTCAGGCGTAAAAGCCAGGCCGGCCATGGTGGCGTAACCTCCGTAGCTCGCACCATAGATGGCAATGCGCTTGGGATCGGCGACACCCTGGTCGATGGCCCAACGGACTCCATCGGTGATGTCATCCTGCATCGCGAGACCCCATTGCCCGTAGCCGGCTTCGAGCCATTTCCGGCCATAGCCGGTCGAACCGCGAAAATTGACCTGCAGGACCGCGTAACCGCGGCTGGCGAGGAATTGCACTTCCGGATTGAACCCCCAGGAATCCCGATACCAGGGGCCGCCGTGCGGGTTGACGATGAGTGGCAGATGGCGGGGCTCCTTGGCGGGTGGCACGGTCAGGTAGCCATGGACCGTCGATCCGTCGCGGGCCTGGTAGCTGATCGGCTTCATCTCGGCCATTCTGGAGGGCTTGAGCCAGTCGGCCCGGCTGACCAGTTTCTCCATTGTCAGTTCCCTGGTGTTCAGCAGGTAGAAGGTGCCAGGATCCCGGTCGGTCGCCGCGGAAATCACGATCCACGTGTTGTCCAGGCTGCGGCTGGGGAAAAAGTTTCGCGTCTCCGGCAACTCTTGATCCACGAGTGCCTGCAGATTCTTCATCCGCCCATCGGTCCACACGACTTCGGGTTTTTCGGCGTTGCAAAAGAATCCGAGCAGCGATCCGTCTGCTCGCGAAAGGATAACTTGCTCAGCATCATACGTGTCATGGGCAAAGAGTTCCTTGACGATTTTGCCAGTCGCGGGATCGAGCAGGCAGATGGCGGCCGTATCGCGTCCAAGATTGCTGCTCACGTAGATCAGGTGGTTGGCTGTTTCGAAAGCGAGGGGCCGGATCGTTCCCCCCAGGAAATCCCATCGCTTCACCTCGCGCCAGTCGCCGTTGGCCGAATCGCGGTAGATCAGAAATTGCTCGCGCCCTTTCTCGCCAAAGCCGACGCGTACGGCGCCGGTGCCATCGGGCATCCATAAACGGACATCCCCCGGATTGCGCGCCAGCATTCTTTTCACGCCGGTGCGCACGTTCATCCGGTAGACATCCGGATTCAATTCATCGCGCTCATTGCAGGTGACCAATATCTCGTCGGCGGATTTCCCTTCCAGGTCCACGGGTTTTCCGTAGTAGTCGAGGAATTCGGTGCTGCGATAAACCCAGCTGCCGCGGCTTCCTTGTTGGCGGATGCTGTCAGCCAATGTCCGGATATGCTTCCCGTCGGCGTCGATCGCAAAAAGGCCGCCGGTGCTGTAGCCGTCATCCTGGCCCGTGAAAATCAGCCGGTCGTTGCCGATCCAGCGGACCTCGGTCACGTCCATGATGGTCAACCCGGTGAGTTGGGTGGGACGCTTGGTCTTCAAATCAATCACATACAGATTGAGGTGGTCCTTCCATTTCGAAAGCGCGGCGACCTTGGTCCCGTCGGGCGAGACCTTGATCTCATCGAACGTGTAGTCCCGGAAGAAGTCCTCCAGCGGAGGACTCGGATCATTGCACCAGCCGCGGGCGGCCAGGACGGCGAGAACAATGAGGAGGGGTGCTTGCTTGAACGATTTCATTGGCGAAGACTGGAAGTTATGCCGGAACGAACGGAGCGTTGACGCTCCGGGGAGGCGTGGCTGCCCGTGGCAGATCACAGCTGGAACAGACTGAAACAGGAGGCTGCACTCGCGGCAAACAATAGACAAACGGTCTGCGCACCGGATCAGCGGAGGGAGGGACCAACTTCTGGCGATTCTTGAACTACCCGATCGTGGTGCAGATCAGTCGTCGGCTCCCACGGCAGGGGCGCGGCTCTACAGACGGATCTTCCGTGACATCCGCAGTCTCGGTAGAAAGACAAGCGGGATGGAGCCGGTTTGGCTCATCGCGGCGACCGGGAATCCCCGGGGCGGCGCCGGGCGGCCGAAAATCTTTTTTTCGACCGGTGGCCAGCCGGCGGGACACAGAGTTGTCACCCCGTTGGTCAATACCACCCGGCTGATCGCAACCTGGCCCACGCCGCGTACGGCCAGACGGAGCGATCCTGTGGCCGGGGTCCCTGACCCCGGGCCGGCTACAGGAATGGGTACCGAGCATTCGCGCGTGATTTTCGTCCGCGGGCGCGCGGCATCGGCCCGGAATTCGATGAGGGGGAGCTCATGCAGTACGGTCCAGGAACCGTCGGTTCTTTGTTGTTCCACCGCCACCTTTTGCAGGGCCGGCGCGAAATTGTGCACCGTGAACTGCAGTTGCCAGGCTCCGCACACCGGTGTGGCCTGCCAGACGATGCCGGGATCACGACTGGCGCGCTGAAGCCACCGTTCCCATGCGCGCAAGCGTGCGGCATCGCGCTCGATCATGCGTTCGTTGGGGCCGTGTTCCTGCGGGTTGCGGGAGCGCTTCCACATGGCGCGGGCCGCGGTACGGCCGGCGCGAATGGCCGCCGCGAAAGCGGCGGCCTCGGCGCGGAGTTTCGCGAACACCGATAACACCCCCCGTAAGGAGGTGGAGCCCGCCGTCCCCGGCGGGCTTCCTCGGTCGGCCAAAACGTCGATGTCCCGAAAACCTGCCGGGACGGCCGGTCCCACCATCATCCGACGGATCTGGAAGACCGTCTGTGCCGCGCGGCGCACGAAAATATCGCGTCGGGCAAGGTAAAGACGGCAGGCCATGCTGGCCGCGAACGCGGGGGGGCATCCCTTGTAGGAGCCTGTTTGCAGGCGATGAGTCGTTTCGCCTGCAAGCAGGCTCCTACAGATCTGCTCCAGCGCCCGCACTTCCTTTTCGTAAAGCGCCAGCGGCTCCCTCGTCAGGACCGTGTCCCAGCGGCTGTTGATCTGCCAGCGGTGATAGCCGGTGAACGCGTGCTCGTCGGCCGCCAGCGCGGCGCGCGCCCATCGCCGGTATTCGGCTGCGATTGTGGGGCTGGGTCGCCGTACCCCGCCGGGTGGTCCTTGGACGTTGCCGACCATGGCGGCATCCGGCGATGCCGCCCTACAATTTCGAGTCAGCTTTCCTCCAAATACCCGGCTGAATCCACGTGCCAGCATCTCCTGGGGGTTATCGATCTCAGGATTCAGCCACAAGCAGGCCGCCGCGGCGTCCACCGCCATGGTGAGCTCGAACGCCAGCCGGTTGGCCTCCCAGGAGGTGACGAGGAAGCCGCCGGCGCCGACGCGCTGACAGCGCCGCCACCAGGAGACAATGTTCGCGAGCCGCTCGCCAAACACCGGCATGGGTTCGTAACGGAAAGCGCCGTTCATCGGGCAGCCCCAG
>JBAZMN010000102.1:0-6209 GCA_041649735.1 Opitutaceae bacterium
ACGTTGATGCCGATCGCGGCGAAAAAGGCGAGGTCGTAGGCCACCCGGGTCCGCACGGAAGGATCCGGGTCATCCATGAAACTGCCGCCGTATTTCACGACGAAGATCGAGCCATGGAAATCCTGGATGTACGGCAGCGCCTCGAGCAGCACGCGGGCCTTGGCGGTGATTTCGGCAATGTCCATCGCAGGTTAAGGCGCGCGACGAACCGAGGGGCGGCCCCCGGCGGAATCGATCGGGGATGGGACGGGAAAAGTGATCCTGGTTGCGCTCACGGGTGGCTGATGGTGCGAAGTGCATACAACAGTTGCCGTGCGCATTTCCATCATAATTTTTCCGGAGCCGGCCGCGGCGGCGCAGTTTCAGCTTCACACCGGCGCCTCTCCGGCCCACTTGTCGAGGCGTGCCCAGCACCGCCAATGTTTTCTCCTCCCGCCCCGTGCACCGCGCGTGGCTCGCCACGCAGGCCCGGCTGCCGGCCGGCTACCGGGTCGGCACCGCGCGTTTCGCCTTCACGCCGCACGAGGTGCCCAAGCCGGCGGAAATGACGCTCACGCTCATCGCGCTCGACCGGCCGTCCCCGGATTTTGCCGCCGTTTTCACCCGGAACGCGTTTCCGGGCGCGCCGGTCATCATCGGCCGCCGGCGCCTGCTGGAGCCCGCGCTCGGCGCCATTCTGGTGAACAACAAAATCTCCAACGTCTGTGCGCCCGGCGGCGTGGAGGCGGCGGAGCAGCTGTGCGCGGACCTGGCGCGGCGGCTCGGGCAAAAACCGGCGGAGATCCTGCCCTGCTCGACCGGCGTGATCGGCTGGCGGCTGCCTGTCGCGGAAATGCAGGCCGCGTTGCCCCGGGCCGTCGCCGCGCTCAGCGATGCGTCCGTGCTGCCGGCGGCCGAGGGCATCGTGACCACCGACCGCTATCCGAAGGTGCGCAGCGCGTCGGTCGGCGGCGGGCGGATCGTCGGCATCGCCAAGGGGGCCGGCATGATCGAACCCAATCTGGCGACCATGCTCGTCTACCTGCTGACCGATCTCCAGGTGCCGCGCGACCCGCTGCGCGCCATGCTCACCCGGGCGGTCGGCACCTCTTTCAACTGCATCTCGGTCGACAGCGACACCAGCACGTCGGACACCGTGGTGGCCGTTTCATCCGGCCGGGTGCCCTGCCCCGATCCGGCCGCGTTTGAGGCGGCGCTGACCACCGTGTGCCGCGATCTCGCGGAAGACGTGGTGCGCAACGGCGAGGGCGTGCATCATGTGATGCGGGTGCAGGTGACACATGCCCCCGGCGCCGGGCTGGCGCGCGCGCTCGGCAAGGCGATCGTCAACGCGCCGCTGTTCAAATGCGCCGTGGCCGGCAACGATCCGAACGTCGGCCGCCTCGTGCAGGCCATCGGCAAGCACGTGGGCGCGAACGAGCCCGGGCTGGATCTGTCGAAGCTCCGTGTCTGCCTGGGCGGCATCGAAATTTTCGCCGGCGGCGCGTTTCAGCTCGATGCGGCGCGGGAGGAGGCGCTGGTTGCGCATCTCAAAAAGGCGGAGCTGTATGCCAGCGCGCCGCCGAAAGACGGCGTGTTCACGCCGCCGGTGGACTTTCCCGCGCACGAGCGGTGTGTGGAGATCGAGGTTGACTTCGGCCTGGGCGCAGCCGGCGCCACCGTCCTCGGCAGCGACCTGACCCACGAGTACGTCAGCGAAAACGCGGATTACCGCAGTTAGAGCATCTTAAGTAAAGTCGTGGCCAAGTTCTGAATTCGATCTTTAGCCACCAAAGAACTCAAGGAGCACATAGCCAATCTATTCAGATTTTCCCCTTTGCGATCTATGTGTTCTTTCGTGGCTACACTTCAGTTTAAATCGCCATAGGAGTCCGCCGAATCCGCGCGCGGAACCCAAGGAACACCTACGTGAGCATGATGGTCACGGCGGCGGCGGCCTGACGGGCGCGGGTGCGGGCCTCGTCCAGGGTGTCGCCACCGGCCACGACCACGGCGAGCCGGCGATGGCCGCGACACTCGGGCTTGCCGAACAATCGCAACTGCGTCTCCGGCACAGCCAGGGCCCGGTCGAGTCCGCTGAACACCGGCACGCCGTCACCCTGCCCGAGCAGGGCCACGCTGAACGCCGGCCGCAGCAGCCGGATCGGCGGCACCGGCAGACCGAGGATCGCCCGCGCATGCAGCGCAAACTCCGTCCATTGCTGGCTGCCGAGGGTGACGAGGCCGGTGTCGTGGGGCCGCGGACTGACTTCGCTGAAGATCACGTCTTCGCCGCGCACAAAACATTCCACGCCGAAGATGCCCCGGCCGCCGAGGTTGCCGACCACGGTTTTGGCGATGTGCTGCGCCGCGGCCAAGGTTTTCTCCGACATCGGGCACGGCTGCCAGCTTTCGCGATAATCACCGTCGATCTGCACGTGCCCGACCGGGGGGCAGCACTGGATGCCGTTGACCGCCGACACCGTCAGCATCGTGATTTCATAGTCGAAAGGGATGAAGCCCTCGACGATGCAGCGTCCGGCTCCGGCGCGGGCCCCCTCCTGGGCGTGGCGCCAGGCGCGCGCCAGGCCGTCCGCGCTCTTGACGACGCTCTGTCCATGGCCGCTCGACGACATCAGGGGCTTGAGCACACAGGGGAAGCCGAGCGTCTGCGCGGCGGCAAGCGCCTCGGCTTCGGTGGCCACGAAACGATACGGCGAGGTCGGCAGCTTGAGCTCCTCCGCGGCAAGGCGGCGGATGCCTTCGCGGTTCATGGTGAGCCGGGCGGCGCGGGCGGTCGGCACCACGCGCTGGCCGGCCTGCTCCAATTCGACGAGCACATCGGTCGCGATGGCCTCGATCTCGGGCACGATCAGGTCGGGCTTTTCCAGCGCGATCACGCGGCGCAGTGCCAGCGCGTCGAGCATGGGGAAGACATGGCTGCGATGGGCGACCTGCATGGCGGGCGCGCCCTGGTAGCGGTCGCAGGCGATGACCTCGCAGCCGAGCCGCTGGAGTTCGATGACGACTTCCTTGCCGAGCTCGCCCGAGCCGAGGAGCAGCACGCGCGTGGCGCCGGCGGTATTGGGGGTGCCGAGGGTGCCGGGATTGAACATGCCCGCCGATGCTGGCGGTCAGCCGGGGCTTGGCAAACGGGAATTGGGCCAACCGGGATGCGCCAGATTCCAGCCGGCTGGAACCACCTCCATGCACCCAACACGCCGCCGCGGCTTTACTGATTCACATGCACGACCTGCGCGGGCGGAAACCCGTTGAAGTACGTGGCCGAGGCATGGCTGTAGGCGCCGATGTTCACGCTGTAGACGAAGTCGCCGCGGTCCAGCTCGGGCAGATTCTCCGCCATCGAGACCACGTCGAGCGCATCGCAGGTCGGGCCGAAGACGGCGCTGATCTGGGTCGGTCCCTTCTTGAAGGCCTGGATCGGATATTTGCAGTGGTCGAAAATGACGCCCGAGTAGGTGTGGTAGACGCCGTCGTTGATGTAGTAGCAGGGCTTGCCATCGCGCACCGCCTTGCCGATGACCTTGGAGACGGCCAGACCGGCCGTCGCCACGAGGAAGCGGCCCGGCTCGGCGAGGATCTGGATGTGCTTCGGGAACAGGCGGTCGAGTTCGGTGTTGATCACCCTGGCGAGCTCGCGGAACGGCTTGACCGAAGCGTCATACGGCGCGGGGAACCCGCCGCCGATGTCGACCAGGTTCATCTTTTGGTAGCCGCGATCCTGCGCCTCCTTGAACACGGCGGCGGTGAGATTGAGCGCCTGGACGTAGTTCTCGAAGTTGGTGGTCTGGCTGCCGACATGGAAGCTGATGCCTTCGACCACGAGGCCCAGCTTGTCCGCCGCGAGAATGAGGTCCACGGCCTCGCCGGGTGAAGCGCCAAACTTGGACGACAGCTCCACCATCGCGCCGGTGTTGGGCACCTTGAGGCGCAGCGCCAGGCCGGCGTGGGGGGCGTGCCGCTTGATCTTCCGGATTTCCTCCAGGTTGTCGAAGGTGACGAGCGGCTTGTACCGGTCGAGCTCCTCCAGGGTTTCGGTCGGCTTGGTGGGGTTGGCGTAGATGATCTTGTCCCAGATCCAGTCCTGCCGCTGCTTTGCCGGCATCCTCTGGATATTCTCATGCACGATCATGAACTCCGGCATCGAGGCGACGTCGAAGCTGGCACCCTCCCGGTAGAGCGTGCGCACGATGGCCGGATCGGGATTGGCCTTGACCGCGTAATAGGCCTGCACCCGCGGAAGGTGGCGCCGGAACTGCCGGTAGTTTTTCCGGAGGGCGTCGTGATCGATCACGAACAGCGGCGTGCCGTGGGTCTTGGCCAGCTTCTGCAGTCGGGTCAACGGGATCATGACCATCCTTTCGTCTGAGCGGATTGCGGCCGGGCGGGGTGTCCATGCCGCCCTCCAGGGGAGGGAAAACCGGGGTGCGGGAAAACCGTGTTCAACTGCCGTCTTTGATCAGGAAGTTCTTGAACTGCCAGGGATCCTTCCAGTCGAGATCGGGCCGGTTGTAGCCCTGAAACGCGTTCGCGTAGTGCTGCAGCGGCGTCCAGTCGGACGCTTTCGAGATAAACCGGCCGAGATAGGGTTTGGAGATTTTGAGCACGAACTCGTGCGGCAGGTCGTCCGGCACGCAGACGCCCCGGGCGGGATTCTTCATCATCCACATCGACGCCGCCACGACCGAGATGGCGACCTGCATGGTGGTCGCGTTCTGGTGCGGCACAAGGCGACGCGACTCCCCGATGCTGAGATCGCTGCCGATCCACCACGAGTTGTAGGCGTGCCCCATTAGCAGCGCCCCCAGGATGTCGGCGCCGCGGGTGATCTCGTCGTTCATGATGCGCTGGTTCTCCACCAGGCGGTAATCATAGCCGCGCAGCTCGTTCAGCGAGGCGATGGCGCAGTCGCACGGGCAGTAGGCGTAATGGACGGTCGGCCGGTAGACGGCCCGGCCCTTTTCCCACACCGTGAGCTTGTCCGAAATGGTGAACGACTCGCCGTGGCGGACGACCATCCCGTGGATGGTGTAGTCCGGCACCCAGGACCGGACCCAGGTGTTGATGCCCATGCGTGCCAGGCAGATCTGGTTGCGGGGGCCCTGCCGGTGGCGGTAGGCAAAAGCCGGCAGCTGCTTCTCATGCGTGCCCCACCCCATCTCCGCGGTGGTCGTGCCCTCCTCGCGGAAGCCCTCGATGCTCCAGGTGTTGACGAACTCGTCCACCTGCTTCGGTACATCGGTGATCTGCGTGTCGCGCTCACTGCAGTGGATGACCTTGACGCCGAGTTTCTGCGCCAGGCGGTTGAACTGCTGGTCCGCGATGAGCTGCCGGACCTCCTCGGCGGCGCGGCCCTTGATCTTCTTGTCCTCGAGCAGGCTCTCGCCGATGTCGATCAGGCCCTGCTTGGTGAAATGCGAGATCAGGCCCGGGTTGGCGCCGTGCTCGATCACCGCGGTGGGGCCCTTCTCCTTCCAGCCTGCCACCAGGCGCCGGACGTTCATGTGCCGCCAGTACAGCGTCCGCTCGGTCGGATGCTTGTTGGGCGCCCCGGCATAAGGATCCCACAGTTCGGTCGAAGTGTTGACATACAGCACGCCGTGATCGTGGCACCACTGCAGGATTTCGCAGGCGTCGATGTTCCAGGCCAGATCGACGAGCAGGTCGCCCGCGGCCAGATGCCGGCCGAGCAGCCGCCCCATGTTTCCCCGGGTGACCCGGTCGCGCACGAAACGCACGCCTTTGGCGGTCCACGGCTTCAGTTTCGCCGCCCGGTTCTCAAAATCCATGACCGTGACATTTCTCGGCGGCACCTTGATGTGCTGGAAAAGGATCGGCAGCGTGCATTCGGCGACGGCACCGTAGCCCACGAAGAGGATTTTGTTTTTGAATTCGATCATGATCTCGGTCGGTTGCGTTGCGGAATCCGGCGGCGCCGGCGTCAGGCGGGATTCTGCCGGTCAATTCCGGGCAGAATTTTTTTGCGGCATGACCCCAGTTTGAAACGCGCGGGAGTGCAAGAGTTTTTGCGGTCCGGAAGAATGCGAACTCTGCTCCCGCCGACGTTGCCGGGCGGATTCGCCATGCCTCTGACGGCAGCTGTAGTACCCCGCCCGACCATCCGGCCTAGACGAGGCCGGCCGTCTCAGGGAACCCGCACCAGAGATTCATGATCTGCACGGCCTGGCCGCTGGCGCCTTTCACCAGAT
>JBAZMN010000103.1:0-6180 GCA_041649735.1 Opitutaceae bacterium
GCGGCTCACGCCGAGGCCTTCGTGGTTTGGGAAGATGATTTGATCTGTATGCCCGGCACCTATGCGTGGCTTTGCGCCGCGCTGCGGCAGTATGCCGGCGACCCGCGGGTCATGAGCGTGACGGCGTGGACGCATCCACGGGTGACGCCCGCCGCCCTCGCCGGCCAGCCCTATTTCGACGCGCGGGCCGAATGCTGGGTCTGGGGCGCCTGGGCCCGCTCGTGGCGGGGCATGGACCAGACCGCGGCGGAGAAACTGGCCGCGGCCCGCGCGCACGGCGTGGCTCCCGACGCCTATGGTGGCGACCTGCCGGTGATGGCACGCGCCGAAGCGCGCAAGAACATCTGGGCGGTGCGTTGGCTTTATCATCATCTGCAGCACGGCGGGCTTTGCCTGCGATCGCCGTGGAGCATGGTGGAGCACATCGGGTTCGACGCCGCCACCAATGCGGTGGTGGCGACCGATTGGGCTAATCCGCCACTGGCCGCCGCTCCGCCGCCGCCGGCTGCATGGCCGGTGCCACAGGAACATCCTGCCTGCCGGTCCTTGTGGCGCGCGGCCAATCCCGGAGGTTGGCGGCTGCGCTGGCGGCAGTTACGCGCCCGCCTGGCGCACCGATGAAAGCGACGATGAAACGACTGATCCGGTTAGGTGCGCCGCTGGTGGCGGCACCAGTTCGGCTGGCGATGGTTTCGAGGAAACTATGCCACCTGGTCCGAAGCGCGGGCAGCGTCGGCGGGCTACGACGATGCGGCGGTGCTGGACCGGATGCTGGGTGCGGCCCGCGCGGTGCGCAGCGGACGGGTGGCATGGGACCGCGACGGCGCGACGTTTGCGGAGCCGGCGGTGCACGCGCCGCTGCTGGCCGCGCTCCGGACCGTCGCCGCGGCGCAAGGCGGCCGGCTGGAGCTCGTCGATTTCGGAGGTGCGCTCGGCAGCACGTGGTGGCAGTATCGTCCGTCGCTGGCCGGCCTGGCGACGGTACGCTGGCGGGTAGTGGAGCAGCCGCATGTGGCGGCGGCCGGCCGACGGGAATTTGCCGACACGGTGTTGAGCTTCCACGATTCACTCGACGACGCGCTGGCCGGCGCCGCCCCGGCGGCCATCCTGCTTTCCAGCGTGCTGCCCTACGTGGAAGCGCCGCATGCCTTGGTGGCCGATGTGCTGCGGCGCGGATTCAAACACCTTATCATTGATCGCACCGCGTTTGTCACCAAAGGCAGCGAACGACTGGCCATCCAACGCGTGCCGCCGGCCTTGGGCGGTGGCAGTTATCCGTGCTGGCTGTTCGAGCGCCGCTCGCTGCTGGCGCCCGTGGAGCAGGGATACCGGCTGGCCGCCGAGTGGCCGGGATTCGACGACTTCGGCCCCGGGGTTGCCTTTCGCGGATTTTTGTACGAACGCAAAGGGCCATGAACCGCGCGACGGACAGTCCGCTCCGCACCTGGTGGTGGCGGCAGCAATTTCTGCCGGGATGGGCCGGCCTGCTGATCAATCCGTTCTATCATGCGCGCCGCGGCCTGTTCGAGAGTCTGAGGGAGTTTTTTCCCGAGCTGCGCGGAGAAATACTCGACGTCGGCTGCGGCCGCCAACCCTACCGCGCCCTGGTGCCGGCGGCGCGCTACGTGGGACTCGACCTCGATTCGCCGGTGACGCGGGCGCTTGGCCGGGCGGATGTGTTCTACGACGGGCGGCGCCTCCCGTTCGACACGGCGAGCTTCGACGCGGTGCTATGCTCGCAGGTGCTGGAACACGTCTTCACGCCGGAGGAATTCCTGGCGGAAATCCGGCGGGTGCTGCGCCCGGACGGCCGGTTGCTGCTAGCGGTGCCGTTTGCGTGGGACGAGCATGAGCAACCTCAGGATTTCGCCCGCTACTCGTCGTTCGGCCTGCGGGCGCTGCTGGAGCGGAAGGGATTCGTGGTCGTCGCGCAGCGCAAGAGCCCCGCCGACGGGCGGGCGATGGCGCAGCTCGCCAGCGCGTGGCTGTTCAAGGTGACCCGCTCGCAGTACCGCGCCTTGAACCTGCTGGTGCAGTTGCTGCTCCTGGCCCCGGTGAATGTGCTTGGGGTGCTGGCCGGTGCACTGCTGCCGCGCAACGAGGATTTCTATCTGGACAGCGTGGTGCTCGCCCGCCGGCGTGCCGATCCCCCGTGAACCATTACTGCACCTATTTCGATGCCGGCTTTCTCGCGCCGGGGCTGGCGCTGGCCGATTCGCTGGCCCGCCACGACCCGGAGGCGGTGCTCTGGGTGCTGGCGCTGGACGGGACGGTGGAAAACGTCCTGCGCGCGTTGGCGCGGCCCCGGGTGCGCGTGGTGCCGCTGACGGAACTGGAAGCGGCGGATCCGCCGCTGGCGGCTGTGAAGGCCACGCGCTCGTGGCCGGAGTACGTTTTCACCCTGTCGCCGTGCCTGCCGCGCCACCTGTTGCGCACACATCCGGACATCGATCGTCTCACCTATCTCGATGCCGACATGATGTTCTTTGACCGCCCGCAGCCGATTTTTGACGAGATGGACCGAGGGAGCGTGTTGTTCACCGCGCACCGTTTTCCCGATTTTCTCCGCGCGCACTACGAGCGCCATGGCGTCTACAATGTCGGCGTGCTGTCGTGGCGCCGCGATCCGAACGGCCTCGCCTGCCTCGACTGGTGGCGCGACCGCTGCCTCGAGTGGTGCCACGACCGGATCGAGCCCGGCCGCTACGCCGACCAGAAATATCTGGAGGAATGGCCGCGACGCTTCACCGGGGTCGTGGAATGCCGGCATCCCGGCGTGAACCTGGCGCCGTGGAACTGGATGAACCCGCGCCTCCAGGTCGCGGGCGGCACGGTGCGGATCGACGCCCAGCCGCTGGTGGTGTTCCACTTCGCGCGCTTCCGGCCGCTGGCCGGCACCTGGTGGTGGCAGTCCGGCCAGCTCGATTACGGGGTGATGCCGGCGTCTGCGCGCAACGCGATCTACGGTCCCTACTGGCGCGCGCTGCGGGCGGCGATGGACGAGATTCGGTGTGTGGCGCCGGGCTGGCGGCCGGTCCGGCGCGCCGCCCGGTTGGACCGCTCGTTCTGGCGAACGCTGTTGCTGCGGCTCGCTTTTGGCACCGACTGGCTGCGAGTCGGCGATCGATTTGTCTCCGGTCGTCTGGGGCTCGGCCGCTACTCGGGCCGCGGCCTGGCTTGGGCCCGCAGGCTTGTAACGTAATACGTTACAAGCGGGCTGCACTTTGGCGGGTGGAGGACCTGATCAGAATCTGTTTGCGGACGTAGCGCAGGGCGGAGCCAAGATCCCACGGCCAGCACTGCCAGGCCGGGAAATGCCGGTGGCGGACCGTGATCTCCTCGCGGTAGTTGGCCCAGTGGCCGGCGTCGCTGAGCCCGCCGGAGGCGCACTCTGCCACGCGCACCGGCAGTGGCCGGAAGCGCACGCCGGCACGCCACAGTCGCAGGTTAAGATCGTAGTCGGACTGGAACCGCAGCGACGCGTCGTAGCCGCCGCGGATCAGGCCATCGTGCCGGTAGAACGCGGCCTGATGGTGCACGAAATTGCGTGCGACGGGTCGGGGCCGGTCGGCCAGCTGGTAGACGCGGCCGTCGTCATAAGCAGCTTGGCCCACGAAAACACTGGCGGCGCCGGCATCGAGCCGGGCCGCGACCGCGGCCAGCACCTCCGGCCCGGCCAGATGATCGTCGGCCCCGAGGAAAAGCAACCATCCGCCCTGCGCGAGCCGGACACCCTTGTTCATCGCTTCATACACGCCGCCATCCGGTTCGGAAATAAACGCGGTCAGCCGGTTCGACCGCGCCGTGAGCCACTCACGCGTTCCATCGGTGGACGCGCCGTCGATCACGATCAGTTCGCAGGGCACGCCCCGCTGCCGCCAGATGCTCTCCAACGCGGCGGGCAGGCGCGGTCCGGGGTTTTTGCAGGCGAGGATGACGGAAATGGCGGGTGCCGCGGACATTGCCTTGGGGCCTGAGCTTCTCTTAGCCTGCAAAGTTGTCGATGTCGAATGCGCCGCCGATCCTCTCCGTCATCATCGTCGCCTACCGGTCGCGCGACGAGATCGGGCCGTGCCTCGCCTCGCTGCCCCGGGCGCTCGCCGGCCGGCCGGTCGAGGTCGTCGTCGTCGACAACTCGCCGGGCGACGGCACGGCCGCGGTGGTTCAGCGTGATTTTCCCGGGGTGCATTATCTGGCGGCCGCGGAAAACCTCGGCTTCGGCCGGGCCAACAACCTCGGCTACCGGCACGCGACCGGGGACTTCATCCTTTTTCTCAACCCTGACACGGTCGCAAACGAAACCGCGCTGGTGCATGGCGTACGGCGACTGGAGGCGGAGGCGGACATCGGACTTCTCTCCATCAAGCTTATCCAGGCGGACGGCACGATGGACCTCGCCTGCCGGCGCTCCATTCCGACGCTCTGGGATGGCTTCTGCCGGGCAAGCGGGCTGGCCGCGGCATTTCCCCGCAGCCGGTGGTTGGCCGGCTACAACCTGACCTATCTTCCCCCAGACGGCACCTACGATGTCGGCGCGATCAACGGGGCGTTCATGCTGGCCCGGCGCGAAGTGCTGGAAAAGGTGGCGGAACCGGTGTCGCCCCAAGCCATTGCACAGGAGCACGCAGAGAAAGCAGAGCCGTTCAAGGAACAGACCAACCACATGTGCTTGGGCGATCCCATCCAGCCTGTCCTCATAAACTCTGCTGCCTCTGCGACCTCCTGTAAAATGAATGAGCGGTTGCAGGTGTTCGATGAGCGATTTTTCATGTACGGTGATGATCTCGACCTGTGCATCCGCGTGGCCCGCGCCGGTTATCGCATCGTCTATGACGGCCGCGCCCAGATCGTGCATCGCAAGGGCCTGAGCGTGGCCAAGGACTACGACCGCATGGCCCGCGCGATCTTCGACGCGAACAAACAGGTTTTCCTGAAACACTTCAACCCGCACGGCTCGCGCCTCGTGCGCTGGAAGTATGCGACCGCCTTCGGACTTTGGAAGGCGGTGGCGTTGCTGCAGGCCCGACTCCGCGGCCACCGGCACGTACGGCCGCTGTAGCCGTGGACAACGACATGCAGTCCGGGACGATCGGATCTTTTGCCCTGCGCCGAGCGGCCTGGACCCTGCCGGTCGCTGTCGGACTGGTGGTGGCGGGCGTGCAGCTCTGGCTGGTGTCCCGGGCCGGCACTGACATCCCGTTTTACGACCAGTGGGGCGTTGAGGGCCGGTGGTTGTATCCGGCATGGGGCACGAGCACGTTGCGTTTCGCCGATCTCCTGCGGGCGCACAATGAACACCGCATCCTCTGGACGCATTTGCTCAACCTGGGGCTGTTCGCCGCCAATGGCCAATGGGACCCGCTGGTGCAAATGACGGCGGTGATCGGGTTGCGGGCCGCCGGTGCCGGCGGACTGGCGGCGGCGTTGATGCAGGGCTGGAGGCGCGCTGGCCGGCTGCTGGTCGCGGCGGGAGTGACTTGCGCCTTCCTGCCGTTTCTCGCCTGGCACAGCGTCCTGTGGGGCTTCGAATCGCAGGTTTACTTTGCCCTCGGCTTCTCCCTGCTGGCGCTTGGGTTTCTGGGCGGCGCGCGGATGTCGCCGGGCCGATGGCTCGCCGGGTTGGCTGCCGGCGTCGCCGCGCAGCTGGGGATGGAGACGGGAGCCCTGGTGCCGGTGGCCTTGTTGGTACTGGCAGCGGTGAGGATGATGGAACGCCGGCCGAGACACTTGGCTGGGTGGCCTCTTGTCGCCATGGCGCTGCTGATGGCCCTTGCGGTTGGCCTGCACGTGACGGTCCCCGGGCACGCCGGCTTGGAAACCGCATCACCCCGCCAGTTTTTGGGCGTGCTCGGCCGCTGTCTGGCCTGGCCTTATCCTGATAATCCGTGGGTTGCGCTGGTCGCCAACGTGCCGCTGGTGTTTCTCGTCTGCTTGCGCCTCGCCAGGCGTCATGCGCCGCGGTCGGGCGAGGATTATGCGTTGTTGATCGGCTTTTTCGCGATGGCGGCGAGCCTGGCCGAGGCCGCGATGCGCGGCGGCAGCCCGGAGCTCGCCGTCGGTTTGCCCTCCCGCTATGCGGATGTTCAAGTGCTCCTGCCGGTGGCCAACGCCTGGTGTCTCTGCGCCCTCCTTCCGGCTGCGCCGCCGCGCTGGCAGCGGGTGGCGGCGGTCGGGGCCCTG
>JBAZMN010000104.1:0-6149 GCA_041649735.1 Opitutaceae bacterium
GCTTCCACCCCACCATCGCCACCACCTGTTACGGCATGAATGATCACGGCTACCGCGCCTACCAGCCGGAGATCGGCGAACGCTACCGCGACACCGTCACCGCCATCGTGCGGGCTTTCCAGGCCGCCGGCGCCCGGGTGGTGCTCGGTTCGCCGGGCTGCGTGGGCCGGGTGCCGCCGTGGTTGCCGAAGGACCAGCCCGCCACCGTAAACGACATGAACCTCAGCCTCTGCCAGCTGCGCAACCTCGACGTCGTCCTTGCCCGGCAGGAGCACGTGGCCTTCGCCGATGTCTTCTGGCCGATGCTCACCGCCAATTTTGCCGCGCGGAAACAGTACGGCCCGGACTATGCCGTGACCGGCCGGGACGGCGTGCACCCCGACTGGGCCGGGCACACCGTCATGGCCTACGCCTTCCTCAAGGCCTTGGGGGTGGACGGCGACATCGGCACGATCACCGTGGACCTGCGGGCGGACCGGGCGACAGTTTCGGCCGGGCACGAGCTGCTCCGCTGCCAAAACGGCGAGGTGACGGTCCGCAGCCACCGCTACCCGTTTTGCGCCGGCCCCGCCGACCCGGCCAAGGACAACAGCATCCGCTCGGGCATGACGCTGGTGCCCTTCAATCAGGACCTCAACCGGTTCCGGCTGGTGGTCACCGGCGGGACGGCGCAGGCTTACCGGGTGACCTGGGGCGAGGGGAGCCGGGCCTATTCCGCCGCACAGCTGGAGCACGGCGTAAACCTGGCCGCCGACTTTGCGGTCAACCCTTTCTCCGAAGCCTTTGTCCGGGTGGATGACGCGGTGGCGGCAAAGCAGGCATATGAAACCAAGCAGGTGAAAGAGCTGTTCCATGGCGACGCGGGCAAGGCCGACATGGAGGGCACCGTCGCCAAGACCGAGGCCGAGCGGGCCCCGCTCGCCGCCGCCATCCATGCCGCCTTCGTGCCCGTGACGCACACGATCCGGATTGAGGCGCAATAAGAGTGCCCGGCGCGACGCGCGACGAGGGCGTCGCGTCTCCAATGCAGGCAACGCTTGATGGAGCGGCGACGCCCACGTCGCCGAGTTGCGTTTCTGCCGTTGGATCCGGGGCGCCTGTAGCCGGCCTCGGTGAGGCCGGTCGTCCGGGGTCGGCGACCCCGGCTGCAGACTTTCCTTTCGCGGTTTTAGGGTGTTGGCAGTTGCCCCATGAAAACCATCGGCATCATCGGCGGGGGCGTGGACGACGCACTATGCGGCGGCGGGCATGCTGGCCGGCGGCTGGAACCGCACGCTCCAGCCGGCGCCACCGCGACGACGGTGACTACCGTTCGTAGGCCCCGATGTCGGGGCCCCTGCCGGCCGGCCGCGGCCGGCCGTCGCCATCGTCGGCAATGCCGGTGTCCGCGCCGGCATCCACGCAGGGCGAGCCAGCCTGCAGGTGATAGTCGTGAGCGCCAGCGTTCACGAAAAGCGGATCGGCCGCTTGCGAGTGGGCGTCCTTTCCGGTGAAGGACTGGTACGCCGGGAACTGGCTCATGGTGTAGGCCTTGCCCAGGTCCTCAAGATACACCACGTTTCCCTCCGCCTGGTACCAGCAGTTATGGTCAAGCGTGAGCGCCGCGGCCCACTGGGAGGTATACTGGATCCAGAGGAGGCTACCGGTGGATTGGTAGAGAATGTTGTTGCGGATGCAGACGTCAGCGATCTTGCCCGGGGTGCCTCTGAGCACCAACTGATAACCGCTCGGATCCGGCCGCTGGGGCGGCTTGCCCCAGCCCTCGCCGGCGCCGATGCAGGTATTGTTCTCAAACCGGATATGGGCCATGGTCGATGAGGCCGTGGTACTCCAGCATTCGAGCGCCCCGTAGGCGTAGTTCCACATCACGTTGTTGCGGTAGGTGATGTTGTACTGGCTCACGTTCTCAAAGGTGTTCTGGTTCGTGAGCGGGGTGTCGTAGATCTCCCAGAGGCGGCATTGCTCGACGAGGCAGTCGTGGGCGTTCGCCCAGAACTCCACCCCGTTGCCATACCGGATGTCCGATCCGTCCATGAAGAGGTCACCACCCCCGATGAAGGAGATTTCGCAGTTCCGGATGGTGATAAAGGCGTTGTTTGTGCCGCCGAATCCGTGGGCGGCGCCGTATTTGATCGCCAGGTCTTCGTAGGTGACGAAGGAGGCGTTGTTCTGGTCCACGATGTCACGCCGGAGTGCGATCTCGATCTCGCGGTAAACCGAGCCCGGATTGGCGGTGGAATACATCATGAGCTGTCTGGTGCCACGGTCATAGTAGTAGTCCCCCTGCGCGGAGAGGTCTTTCTGTGACCACTTCTTGAACCCGCAGGACGTGGCGCCGTTGAAGATCAGGTTGCCGGTGTCCGTGTCGAAGGGCGTGACGCACCGCCAGAGGTTTTTTCCGTCACGATTCGTCCAATGTCCGACGCCATTGACCCAGTCGCCGGGGTTTTTTCTGTTCACCGATCCCAGGATCGCCGGTTTCGCGCCGGTCCCCCAGGCGCCATACCGGGTGGGATGCCGGGCCGTTCCGCTCCGCGGCCGGATCTGGCCGCGCCATATCTCTCCACGCTTGAACAGCACGGTCGACCCCGGCGGGACCGCCGATGAATTCACCCGGTCAAGTGTCTGCCAGGCCGTGGCAACCGTGAGGCCGTCATTGGCATCGCTCCCGCCGGTGGCATCGACATAGAAGGTGGGGCCGGCCGCGGTGGGGCTGGCGGAAGGGCCCCCGGTTTGTTCGGTCTCTGGGGCCCCCTCCATGTGTCCAGTACCCGGGATGGCCGCGAGGAGCAGATACAGGGCGATCCGGCGGATCTTGTCATACAGAGGCGTTCGGGCAGTCAGTTTCATGAGATGGTTCCTCGCTTTGGGGGAGAGGCGTGGATGGTGGGTATTTTCCGAGAGGGTGCGTCCATTTTGGATGATGCTGGCTCGAAAGGGAATCAACGGCCGGACGAAACGTCTGTAATTTTGACTGACCTTACGGAGGATTTTTCCGCCAGCTGACTCGGCGCAGACGGACGCAGTGCCTCCCGCTTGCCGCGAAGGTCGGGCATCATTCTGAACCGGGATCATGCAGTTGATTGGTGTGTTTTGCCGTCCCGGCAGATTGCTGACTGACCGAGGTGGAGCCTGCCGTCCCGGCAGGTTCAAGCCCACCGGGACGGCGGGCTCCACCTCTTGGTGTGGCCGCTGATCGAGGAGAATCTTGGTTCGATTGCATGATTTCGGCTGAAAGCTTTCCTTTGCGTCTTTCGTGTGTTTTGTGGTTTCCAACCATGAAAACCATCGGCGTCATCGGGCTGGGCATTATCGGCGGGGCGTGGACAAAACACTATGCGGCGGCGGGCGTGCTGGCCGGCTGCTGGAACCGCACGCCCCAGCCGGCGATGCCCCAATGGCAGGACACGCCCGAGGCGGTCGCCGCCGCGGCCGACGCCGTGCAGATCGTCGTCGCCGATCCGCCCGCCGTCCAGGGCGTGCTCGACCGCATCCTCCCGCGGCTCGGGCCGGGGAAGGCGGTCATCCAGTCGAGCACGATCGACCCGGAGAGCAGCGACCGCTTCCGGGCGCAGGTGGAGGCGCGCGGCGCCCGCTATCTCGAGGCGCCGTTTACCGGCAGCCGGCCTGCGGCGGAGCAGCGCAAGACGGTGTTCTACCTCGGCGGTCCGCCGGACCTGATTGCGGCGGTCGAGCCGCTGCTCCGGCTCGTGTCGGAAACCCGTCTCGTCATCGCCGCCGAGCCGCGGAAGGCGGCGGCGCTCAAGCTCGCCATGAACCTCAACATCGTCGTCATGCTCGAAGGATTGTGCGAGGCGCTGACCTTCGCGCGCCGGGCCGGCATCGGTGACGAGGTGTTCTTTGGCGCCTTGGCGCGCAACGCCGGCTACTCCGCCTTCGCCAAGCTGAAGGAGCCCAAGCTCCGCGCCGGCGATTTCTCGCCGCAATTTTCGGTCAAGCACATGCACAAGGACATGCGCCTAGCGTCTGCCGCCGCCGGCCCGGCCCGGCTGCCTTTTCTCGAAGCCGTGCGCGAACGCCTGCAACTGGCCGAGGACCGCGGCGCCGCCGACGAGGATTTCAGCGTGCTGCTGAAGCTGCTCGCCTAAACCGCGCCGTCATCATTGCTCGGGGCGAGCATCGCCGTCCTAGGCTGAACGTTAACGATCAGCCACCGGAGGTTGGCTGTGACATGTGGTTAGCTTTTTTCTCTAGCTGCCTAATGATGCGGCTAGTCCACAAAAACATAGCTAACGCAAAAAGGTTCACGCCAAGTCCCCACGGACGATCCCGAAGTAGCCATATACCCATCTCGCTTCCTACTCGCCAGAAAATGCTCATCTTCGATCCAATCCAACTGAGGTTCAGCCCAGCACCCGAACTCAATTGGTATGCCACGATAGGCGATGATAAAATCGGTATCTGTATTCCGAAATACCAACGTAGCAGTTTTAGCCCTTTGGTTTCATCCTCGATGAACTTCAGGCCACAGAAAATGCCGAACGAAAAAGCGGCGATCATCGCTGAAATCACAACATAGCCTGTGATTCTGCCATCTGCTTGAGGAAATAACAGGGTCATGAATATTGCTCCACAAAAGCCACCACCTATAGAAAGAACGATGAAAAGGCGCTTGATCCAGATATTCATACTATTTCGGCTAACGGTGTGATTACCTCAATCGAGTTAGTATTTCGAAAGGAAACGTTTGCGGCCGGGAGACGGCTGGATTAAGGCGCGCAGGTCGCGGCCGGGCAACGGCAGAATTTCTCCAATTGAGGTTTCTACGGCTCTCGGCCCTTTCTCTTGGTAGGAGAATGGGCGGAGCAAGCCTGCACTCCTACGAAGATTTTCCTTGGCGGCCTTTGCGGCCTTCGTGTGAGGAAATTCGTCTCGGAATGCACAGGCCCGATTCTGGTCTTGCACCAAGAACGCCAAGTTCGCGAAGAGGTGGATGGCTGAACCGCTCAGGCAGACGGTTGGCCGCCGGCGTTTTTCGCCGCCCGAACGTGGTTAATCCGGCTGGGCGAACTCCGTCCGAAGATTGCCGACGGGGAGGAAGGTGACTTCAAGCGCGCCCATTCGCCGGGTGTAGGCTGCCGGCACTTGCGGACTGACGACGAAGTTCCGGCCGCGCGGATAGTAACTTCGAAAGACGGCCAGCCCCCGGGTCTCAAAGGCGGCTGCACTCCACTTGCATTCGATGGCATCAACGGCCGCGCGCCCGTGGGGAATGACGAAATCGACCTCGCGCTGCTGCTTGTCGCGCCAGAAACCGACCTGCGCGACCGGAATGGAGAGCAGCGTATCCAACACGAGGTGTTCCCACAGCAGACCGGCGTCCTCCGGGCGGACCAGGTCCCAGCCGCGGGCGTGGCACACGAACCCGGTGTCAAACCCGTAAAGCTTGGGCTGGGCCAGAATCTCCCGCCGGCCGCCGGCGGCATAGGGACGCAGGCGGTGGATGACGTGCGTGATCTGGAAAACATCGAGCCAGGCCAGCACGGTCGGGCGGCTCACGCCGCTGTGCTTGGCCAGCGCCGTGGTCTCGATCAAACCGCCGCTCTGGCGGAGGACGAGTTCGAGCAGACGCAGAAACGCCTCGCGCTTGCCCAGATGAAACAACTCCTGCACATCACGGGCAAAATAGGAGTCGAGCCACTCGGCGTAAAATTCGGCCGGGGGCCGCTCCGCCAGCAGCGCGGGGGGCAGGCCGCCGCGCGCCAGCCGCGTCAGCAGATCGGAGACGCCAAACGCGGGCAATTCCTCCGCCAGCACCGGGACGAGTTCCACCGGACGTTTTCGCCCCGTGAGGCTGTCGCGGAATTTCCTCGTCGCGGCGAGCGTGGACGAGCCGGTGGCCAGCACTTTGAGGCGGGGAAAGGCATCGGCCGCGATTTTGAGCACGCGGCTCGGGTCGGGGAGCTGGTGGATCTCGTCCAGCACGACGACCGGCGTCCGGAGCGCGGCAAAGAAACTCTCGGGATCGCGCAGCCGTTCGGCCGAGGAGGGCAGGTCGCAGTTGAGGAAGACCGTCCCGGGCAGGCTCTGCGCCAGCACGGTTTTACCGGTGCGGCGCACGCCGGTGAGCCAGGCGATCGGCGCCTGCTTCCACGCCGCCGCCAGGCGACGGGTCCAGAGCGGTCTTG
>JBAZMN010000105.1:0-6128 GCA_041649735.1 Opitutaceae bacterium
AGTATTTCTGTCAGAGCGAGGACTATGAGAATTTCAAGCTCGCGGAGCCGATCCCCGGACCCACGACGGCGGCATTCCAGAAGCTGGCCCGGAAATACCGGGTTGTCGTCATTGCCTCGCTCTTTGAAAAGCGGACCGCAGGGCTTTATCACAATACCGCGGCTATCATCGATGCCGATGGGTCGCTCTTGGGCATCTACCGGAAGATGCACATCCCGGATGATCCGCTTTACTACGAAAAGTTTTACTTTGCCCCGGGCGACACCGGGTTTCGAACCTGGTCGACCCGGTATGGCCGGATCAGCGTGCTGATCTGCTGGGATCAGTGGTATCCCGAGGCGGCGCGACTGGCGGCCTTGCAGGGCGCCGAGATGCTGTTTTATCCGACGGCCATCGGCTGGCACCCGCGGGAAAGAAAGCGCCTCGGAACGGGGCAGCATGCCGCCTGGGAGATGATCCAGCGTTCTCATGCCGTGGCCAACGGCTGCTACGTCGCAGTTGCCAATCGCATCGGCCGGGAGCGCCCGGCCGGCGGCGCCGGCATCGAGTTTTGGGGGCAGAGTTTCGTTGCCGGCACGAGCGGGCAGATGCTGGCCAAGGCCGGCGTCGACACAGAGGAAGTGTTGCTGACCACGATTGACCTGGAAGAGGTGGACCGCACCCGTACGCACTGGCCGTTTCTGCGCGATCGTCGCATCGACGCCTACGGTGATCTGACCAAGCGGTTCAGCTCCTAAGTGCCCAGCGTCGTTCCCAATCGGCCGAGGTGGAAGAGCTGGACGCAAGGATGTGTGCCGGACGGCATTCGGTGGTGCCGCACTGGACACGGCATGAAGCCGAGATCCAGTCCGCTTACTCCGCGCTTGCGGTAAATTCGTGAATACGGCTCAAGATGGAAAGCAGGCGTTTTGCCGACGTTGTTGTGCTGACCGCTTGTTTCGCTGATGGCTCCTCGAACTCAATCTTCCCCATCCAAGGCCGGCGCCATGAAGCCGGCACGCTTGGGTTTTCGCATGCCGGCCGAGTGGGAGCCGCAGGAGGCCGTCTGGCTTTCGTGGCCGCATCGCTTGCGGACCTGGCCGGGACATTTTCGCCTGATTCCGGCGAAGTTCGCGGAGATTGCGGCGGTGATCAGCCGATTTGAGGAAGTACGTATCAATATCGCGCGCCCGCTGCAGGATCGGGCCTGGAGGCTCATTGAAAAGACCGGGGCCGAGCGGACGAGGATCAAATTCTACGACCATGCAACCAACGATTGTTGGTGCCGTGATCACGGACCGGTCTTCATCAGAAACGATCGCACGCAGGAGGTGGCGCTGACCGATTGGATCTATAATGCCTGGGGTGGGAAATATCCGCCCTTTGACTTCGACAATCGGATTCCCCGGCGAATCGGTCGCGCGCTTGGCCTCAGGCGTTTTGCGCCCGGCATCGTCCTCGAAGGGGGTTCCATCGATACGAACGGCCGGGGATTGCTTCTCACCACCGAGTCCTGCCTGCTCAACCGGAACCGCAATCCGGATCTCAGCCAGCGCGAGATCGAGCGGGTGTTGCGAGACAATCTTGGCGTTGAGGCCGTGGTCTGGCTGGGCCGCGGCATTGCGGGAGACGACACGGACGGGCACGTAGACGACCTGAGTCGCTTTTTCCGGGTCGATGGAATCGTCAGTGCCGTTGAGCGTAACCCTCGTGATCCGAATTACCGTCCGCTCCAGGAAAACCTGGAGCGGCTGGCGTCACTCCGCACCCCCGCTGGTCGCCGGGTTGCGATCATAGCGTTACCCATGCCCGACCCCTGTTTTTGCGCGGGGCAACGCCTGCCCGCCAGTTATGCCAACTTTCTTGTCGTCAATGGCGCCGTTCTCATGCCTGCATTCCGACAGCCCCGGCGCGACGCCGAAGCCGCCGCGGTGCTGGCCGGTTGCTTCCCCGGGCGGGAAATTATTCCGGTGGATTGCCGGGATTTGGTCCTCGGGCTGGGCACGCTGCACTGCATTTCGCAGCAGCAGCCGGCATAAGCTTTCCTTGTCTTTCCCAGCTTCGGTGGTCATCCCTGTTTGACCACGAAATTTAAAATGCCCTGCTTGGATTGGCGGCCGCACATGATCAAGGCCCTTGCTCCATTATTTCTCCTCGTCGCGGCCTTCGGCCTGCTCCCGGGCTGTGCATCGATCAATTCGCTGGGCAATTCCGTCAAGGACCGCTTTGTGCGCGTGCCACCCAAGGTTCGGATCGTCGAAGGCGATTCCCGCCAGGTTTACGAGGCGGCGCGCCGGGCGATGGTGAAACTCGATTACCAGGTGTTGAGTGGGGGACCTGCCCAAGGGAAGCTGGAAGGCCTTTCGCCCATCGGCGGCGGCGATGACTTCAAATCATCAAGGCAACGTTCCATCTCGATCCATCTTCAGGCACTGGATGACCGAAGTGTCGAAGTGAGCGTCCTGCTCACTGAAATCGTCGAGGAAGACTTCAGCAAGGGTGCCAATTCAGCGACGGAGACGCCTTTGCGCGACTCGATGGCTTATGAGGTTTTCTTCGAAGAATTGACGCGGCAGTTGCAAACGCAGCATGGAAAGTGACTTGCCGCACTGCAAGCCGGCGGCCTGACGCGATGAGGGTCCTCCGGTGATAGAAGGATGTTTTTGAGCTTGCGGCCCGTGCGCCCGACTGGGAATTTGCCGGTTTGCGGCAATTACAGGCACCACCCGTGCACCGCCGCAACGCTCCCGCGGGTGGTTGATGTCAGTTAACTTCCAACCAAACGGCCGCAAGGCCGACGCGGAGGGTGACCGCTTCGGGGCAGGCGGGCGCTCGTCGCTTATCGAAAATGAGTTCAGTCATGCAAGAACTGCTCGCACAGAGCACCTTCGACACGTTGAAGGAAGGCGCGATTGTCCCGGGCGTCATTACCGAAATCCGGCAAAACGAAGTCGTCGTTGACATCGGCGGCAAGGCGGAGGGCGTCGTTCCGGCTTCGGAGTTTGGCGATCTCGGAGAACTGCAGATTGGTTCGCAGATCGAGGTGATGCTGGAGAAACTTGAGGACAAGAATGGCAACCCTGTCATCTCGTACGACCTGGCGCAGCAGAAGAAAAACTGGGAAAACATCCTCCAGAAATGTTCAGAAGGGTCGGTGGTTTCCGGGCGGGTGAAAACCAAGGTCAAGGGCGGCCTCATCGTCAGTATTGGGGTCGACTCTTTCCTGCCGGCCTCGCACATCGACATTCAGCCGCCCAAGAATCTGGATCAATACATTGGCCAGACTTACGATTTCAAGGTTCTCAAGATCAATCAGGACCGCAAAAACATCGTTCTTTCCCGGCGCGAGCTGATCGAAGAGCAGCGCCATCAGAAGCGGCGGGAATTGCTGGAGAGCATCCAGCCGGGTCAGATCCGCAAGGGTGTGGTCAAGAACATCACCGATTTTGGCGCCTTTATCGATCTCGATGGCATGGACGGCCTGTTGCACATCACCGACATGAGCTGGGGCCGGATCTCGCACCCGAGTGAAATGCTCAAGCAAGGCGAGGAGGTGCAGGTCATGATCATCGAGGTTAATCGGGAGAAGGAGCGTGTTTCGCTCGGCCTGAAACAGACCACCAAGAATCCCTGGGACGACATCGAGCACAAGTTCCCCGTCGGCGCAAAGGTGCGCGGCAAGGTTGTCAACCTCGTGCCCTACGGGGCCTTTGTCGAGATCGAGCCCGGCGTGGAAGGGCTCGTGCATATCACCGAGATGTCCTGGACGAAGCGCATCACCAAGCCTTCCGAAATTCTCAAGGTCGGCCAGGAACTTGATGCGGTCGTGCTCGGCATCCAGAAGGAGGAGCAGAAAATCTCCCTCGGCATCCGTCAGCTGGAACCCAATCCGTGGGATATGGTTCGTCATAATTATCCCACCGGCGCCCGCGTCCGCGGCAAGGTGCGCAACATGACCACCTACGGCGCCTTCATCGAGCTGGAGGAAGGCATCGACGGCATGGTGCATGTCTCCGACATGTCTTGGACGCGCAAGATCAACCATCCAAGCGAGCTGCTCAAGAAGGGCGACGAGGTCGACGCCATCGTCCTCGATGTGGATCCACAGCAGCAGCGCATCTCACTCGGCATGAAGCAGCTCGCGACCGATCCCTGGTCGGATATCGACAGTGTCTTCCGGATCGGCGATGTCGTGAAGGGAACGGTGACAAAGATCACCTCGTTCGGAGCTTTCGTTGAACTGGCCAACGGCATCGACGGCTTGGTCCATATTTCGCAGATTAGCGAGGATCGGGTCGACAAGGTGAAAGATGTGTTGAAGCCTGGCCAGGAGGTCACGGCCCGGGTCATCAAGATCGATCGGGACGAGCGGCGCCTCGGTCTTTCCATCAAGGCGGCAAACTATTCCGAGGAGCAGCTGGCCGCCGAGACCGCCACTTACGATATGCTTAACCGTCAGAGCGCGGGCAGCGACATGATGAACCTTGGCGACATCCTCGACGAGGCGGCCAACAAGGAGAACCAGCACTGATCCGAGCCAGAAGCAATCCTGCCTGCTGATCGCAGGCATCTCAGTCTTCCAAGGCGCCTGGCCGACACCAGGCGCCTTTTTACGGCCTGGGCCGAGCGTTTCCCTGGCCGTTGTCTGGCAGCAAAGTCTCCAATGCCGCCTTTACCCGCTTAAATTCATCCTTCAATGCGGGAATTCGGGGCAGGAGGCCGTCCAGAGTTGCCGCTCTCCCGGCGGTCTCAAACTGTTCGCTCAACGCGCGGAGTTGGTGGGCACCGAAATTGGCTGAGCTGCCTTTCAGACTGTGGGCAGTAAGGGCAAGCAGTTGGGCGTCACCCCGTTTGACGGATTGCTCGATTTCGTCGAGATGCTTGGGCGCATCGTCCAGATAAATCTGGATCAGATCACGCAAAAAAGAGTCGTCACCCGGGTTTAGGGCGCGCAGCGCCTCAATGGCATTGGGGTCGATGGGAGACACGGAAAGACAGCCTCTTCCCATGTCATCGCCGAAGCGTGACTCTGCCAATTAAAAAGGATGTCGGGCCCAGCCGGACTCACGCAGAGCGGCCCGAGATATTTCTCGGGCCAGCAGCGGAGGGAGGTGCTCGTTTCATCCGTTACTGCATACATATCATTGAATCCGTATATGATGATATTTTACTTGCGCCAAGACGGTCGCCGGCCTTTGCTTGCAGAATCGTTATGGCAAATTCATTCGTCTTTTCCTCCGAGTCCGTGGGCGAGGGTCATCCCGACAAGGTCGCGGACCTGATTTCCGACAGTGTGCTTGATGCATGCCTGGGGCAGGATCCCCAAAGCCGCGTGGCCTGTGAGACGATGGTGAAGTCCAACATGGTCATCATCGCCGGTGAAATCACCACCAAGGCCCAGTTGAACTACGAGCAAATCGTCCGCGCGGCCATTCGGGATGTTGGCTACGTGCACGAGGACGATGTGTTTCATGCCGACAAGGTTTTTATCAACAATTATCTCACCCGCCAGTCGCCCGATATCGCCCAGGGCGTGGATGCCCGCGCGGTCGAGGGGAAGGAGACGGCGGAGCAGGGTGCCGGCGACCAAGGCTTGATGTTTGGTTATGCGTGCAATGAAACGCCGGAAATGATGCCGACGGCGATCATGTATGCCCATCGACTCGGGCGCGAACTGACCAAGCTGCGGAAGGCGGGAGTGGTCGGCTGGCTGCGCCCCGATGCCAAGTCCCAGGTCTCCATCCGCTATGAAAACGACAAGCCGGTGAAGGTGGAGAATGTCGTCATCTCCACCCAGCACACCAAGGACGTGCGGCACTCCGCGATCAGTGAATTTCTCATCGAGCATGTGGTCAAGAAGGTCATCCCGGCCTCCATGCTTGATACCAGCACGAAATACCTGATCAATCCGACCGGGCGTTTCGTCGTCGGCGGCCCGGAAGGCGATTCCGGGCTCACCGGTCGGAAAATCATCGTTGATACCTATGGCGGCTGGGGCCGGCACGGCGGCGGCGCATTCTCCGGGAAAGATCCCTCGAAGGTCGACCGTTCTGCGGCCTACATGTGTCGATGGGTGGCCAAAAACATCGTCGCCTCGGGTTTGGCCGAGATCTGTGAGCTGCAGGTGGCCTATGCCATTGGCTATCCCG
>JBAZMN010000106.1:0-6088 GCA_041649735.1 Opitutaceae bacterium
GGCCAATACCCGTACTGCCATACCTGGTCGTCGTCGCTGTCGTTGAGGATCGTTTCCGGCCCCACGCGGACCACGTGCCTGCCGTTGGGGTACTTCGGGTGCTCGTCCGCCGGCCAGACCTCTCGCTTCGGCCACGTTTCCGACGTGTAGGGGTTCCCGGCCTCGTCCACAGGCACGCCGTCCGGCCCCACGGGCACGCCCGCGGCCCTCATCTCATCGTCGGACAGGTCGGCCATTTCCGCGGGCCGCCGGGCCGTCTCGTCGTCCTTGAACCAGAACTCCTGGACGGTCACGTACAGCGGACGAGCCTCGCCGGAACCGTCGTCTGCGGCCAACACGTCGGCCTGAAACTCATTCCCGGACTCGCGGGCCAATAGGTCGCTGATACGCCCGGCGGTGCGGCTTGGATCGCGTTTTTCCTTCTGCGGCTGGATCGCCTGCGCCGTCTGCACGCCCTGCAATCCATCGGAGAGGCCGGCCAGTCCGTCGTTGTCCGTGCTGGACGCCGCCCGCAGAATCGCGTCCTTGTGCTTCGGCCACTGCGCAATCACGTCGTCCACGCCCTTGCGGTACTGGATCACGACGTAACGGGCGTCCTCGAAGCTCTCGGCCTCCGGGTCCACGCCGACGAAATCCACGTGCAGCAGGATCGGCTTCACCGTCCCGATCCAGGCCCCGCGTCCGCCCTTGGCCCGCTCATCCCACTTCCAATGCGGGTCCCATGCGTATTTGACGATCCAGTGCCCGTTGATCTTGCCGTCCAGCATGAACGAGATCAGGCGCTGGGGCATGTCCGCTTCGTACTCGTACCAGAAGCGGAGCTTCGGCCCCCACAGCTCGACGTTGGGCGTGTCGGTCACGTCCTGCGGCTTGCTCCGAATCGTCACCCGGCGCTGGGCCAGCATCGAGATTTCCTGCATGGCGGCCGGGAACAGGTGGTTTACCTGGACTTCCGGCCATCCCTCTCGATGCCCGAAGTGAGCTAACTGGTTGGAATACAGGTAGTTGCGGCCGTCGTCGTAGATTTCTTTCCAACGGCTTGCGCGCTCGAACGCCGACCTGGCCATCTGCGTCAGACGGTTGTTCTGGGCCGTGAGCTTTGCGGCCTTCGCCTGGGACGCGGTGGCCGTGCCGGCGCTTCGGCTCTCAGGGATGAACGGCTCGGCATCCTTGCGAAACAGGTTTTTCAGCCCGAATGGCAATCCGCTTCCCTTCTCCGCCTGGAATGCGTCCACCCCATGTAGGTGCGCTCGTTGCAGGTAGTCAGATAGCCCGACTCCCGCATTTCCCGCCGCACCTGCCGCTTACACGACTTGCAGAAACGGTCGTCTTTCCGTCGTGTCGGCTCCCCGCAAAGTTCGCATGTCAGAGCCATCAGGAAGTCGTCTCCGACTCCACGTCATCCCGCTTGGGAAGCCCCACGGGAAGCCCCTGGACCGCACGCAACGCCTCGCCGCGGGTCCAGCGGCCGAAGAACACGCCGCCGATGAACGCGGCAATGGGCAGGCCGGCCAACAAGAGGACGATCCACTCGCTCATGCCCGACTACTCTGCGCGACCCCGCCGGAAAATGCAATACCCCGGCGCATGGCGTGCGGTACTTGTGGGCAAAATTTCCCATGTCAGGTACGTTTTGAGGCGCAAGGTGGGCAATCCTACCGAGTCCTCTCCCCATCGTCCTCGTCTTCGTCCAGGGTGTCACGCCCCCCATGAACCATGTGTGCCATCACGCCAGCCGGCTCGTCTCGCCGTCCGTCCGTCTGCTCCGCCGCACCAGAGCCAACGCCGAAGCTACGCGGGCATCGAAGGTGCAACTGCAACGCCCCGCAGGCCGCCATCACGCGGTCGTCATTCGTCCCCGGCCGCGCGGCCCGATGCCCCGTCTTGTCCTTGACGAAATGCTCCTCTTCCTCGACCAGCTTGTCATCGTAGACCTGCACCAGCCCGCTGATGTCCCCGTCGTCCGCCGGCCGCCCGTAGGCGATCCACGTGTCGATCATGTCATCCCGGTTGTTCGTCTGCGTCCGCCAGCCGTACAGCGGTGCGGACTCCTCGGAGGCTACCGCCTCCGGGGTGCTCTGCGCCCTCTGCCGCTGGTACAGGCGCTCGTAGCCGATGGCCCGAATCCGGTTCAGGGACGATACCCCGCCGCCCTGTAGTTCCGGGGTCATCCACGCCCGACGTAGGAAAATGGCACATTTCAGCAGTTCCTCCCCGAACACGTCGGCATCCGGCCGCCCGTGGAACGCGCACGCCTGCCGCATCGCCCTGCGGTTCAACCCCACCGCCGCCGAGAAGTCCGGCTCGCTCCGCGGGTTGCTCTGGTCGCTCAGACTCCCCTCCATCACGTCGCCGAACAGGCAAAACTCGTCCGGGCCATCCAGTAGCCGATACTCCCCCTTCTCCTCGTCCCACTGCAACGGCTCCCAGAACCGCCAGGCAATGCTGCTCTCCCCGGCCGGCAGGCATCGAACCCGGCCCCCAACGCCGCTGAATCGGTCCCAAGCGAACCGCACCCGCGTCTCGGTGACGTGCTCGCCCAGGCGCTTCAGACACCAGCGATGGAAGTTGAGGACCGGCTGCGGGATCGCCGGGCGGCCCGTCATGCGGAACGCAACGGAGGGCGTGTGCGGGAACTCCTGGCAGAACAACTCGGGGTCGCGGTTGCAACTGGCCAGGCCCACGCGCCGCCGCCAGTTCAACTGCTCCGGCGTCGCCCCGTGCTCCAGAAGGTCTTTCTCCCAGTCGTCGGGGTCGCCAAGTTTCTCCCCGGCCGAGATCGGCAGCGAGTACCGCGGGTGATCCAGCCAGGAGAAAAACACCGGCACGTAATCGCGCATGTCGGCCGGATCGACCGCGCACCGCTTCTCCGCCTCGGTCCACATGTCGTAGAACACGCCGCCCAGGCCGTTGGCCGTGCTCTCGACGATGATCGACGTGCCGGGCACGCCCATGACGGCGTTGAAGACCGACAGGGCCGTCTCGCTGGCATGCGGCCAGAAGGCAACCTCAGAGGCGTGCAAGTGGTCGATGGTGTCGCCACGCTGCAGCGCCTTCGCCCCGGCCGTCCGCACCTCGTAACTGGAATCGTGTGGGTAAGACCACTCGATCCGGCGCTCGCTGGGCCGCTGGCCCTTGACCGGCAGCCGCCCGGAGTGGTTGTCGTAGTACCGGCGGGCGATCCGCCAGAGCGTGCTCGATGAGTCGGCGTCCTGGGCGCAGACCAGCGCCCGCGCGTGTTGGCCTTGGTGGCACTTGCGGTAGCTGCGGGCCGCGGCCCACGTGCTCACCCCGACTTTGCGGGCCTTCAGGACAACGATCCGCACCGGCAACCCGGCAAGCTCCTGCGTCGCCGCCACGGTCTCCAGAGTCATCTGCTCATCGTTGAGGACCAGGGGAACCAGGGCGCCAGGGGATAGCGGGTCCACGATGCGTAGATTCTGGGCGTACCAGGCCGCCGCCTCGACGACGGCCGTGCGGACCGCAGATAGGTCAGGAAGGGGCATCAGAGGCCCCCGTCAGGTCGGAGAGAGTGTGCTGATAGAGCAACATCGTGTCCCCCTGTGCGCCGCCCCTCTGCCAGAGCGCGAGCATGGGAGACTGGCCCGGATCGTCGTGGAAGGTTACTCGGACGATATCAAGGGTTGCTATCGCCGCGGCCATGTTAGACGAAGTGGCTGGCATCGACAGGCGCTCGGAAATGGCGGGGCAACCGTCCAGCGACCAGAGGGAGTCCGGTCGGGATAGGATGTAATTGACCACGACCGGATCGTCGCCTGGCATGTAGTCGGGCAGGCCTCCGTCGTCGCTGGGGGAGGCGCTGGGGGAGACAGAGGGGCTACAATCCGACCGGTAGGCGTCCAGACTTCCGTCCAAGAACGCCAACCGCTTCCGGAGGACGGCGATTTCGTTCAGGTAGCCGACGATCCGGGACTCCAGCATCCGGACGCGGGATTCGGCCGCGTTCGCACGGTCCAGCTCGTACAGCCATTTCCGTTCGGACGTCTCTCGTCGCCGTAGCTTGCCAAGCTGCCACCCGGCCCAGAACCCGCCCATTGCCGTGAAGAGCCAGAGGCAGACCCAGGCGATTACGATCATGGTCTCACCGCCTCCCTTGCCCACGCCTTGACGAACGCGACCTCCTGCCAGTCAGGGTCGCATACGGGATCGTCTCCAGGCCACTCGAACCGGCTGGCCTGCTCGATCCGCCAGCCGTCCCGGTCGTAGTCGTAGCTGATGCGGATGTCATCGGCGGCCCGAACGTCAGCCAACTCGACCCTCAGATACCGAATCGGGTTGACGGATGGGTAGAAGAGCGCAACGGCCGCCGTGTCCGGGCCGTCGGCGACCATGCTGCCGCGAATCTCCTTGAGATTGGCTTCCGGGGTCATGGCGTCACTCCTCCACCGGCCCAACGGGGTTGGCTACGAATGCACCGCAGTGGGAACAAATCCAGACGTCGCCCGTTGTCCTCAGTCTGGGCTTATCATCAGGCCCCCGATAGACACGAACCCCGCGACGGCGACAATGGCCCCTACGCGCTGAAATAGCCAGATCCAGGAATCCAGACAGCCGAACCCCAGCATCACGATGCCGGCACAGAGACCAATCGCCAGCGCGAGAAGGCACAGAGCAAACAGGCACGCCGAAACGTTGACAATGATGTCTATGATGTCCATGTTCGCTCCATCCCCTCCGTCAACTCTGTTTTGCAGCCGCGGCCAGCAGCACCCGCACCGTAGCCGCCCCACGCGAGGCCGCCACGTCAACGCCTGTCACCACGCCGCCCGCGACGGCCCAGCAGGCGGAGCAGGACGGGCAGCAGACCGTCTCCGCGGCCCGGTCGGCGATGATGCCGCAACCGCAGGATCGGCAGGTGATAGTCATGCTGGGGCATCTCCGCCCGCAGGCTCGCCCTCGCCGCACCAGTCGTTGTAGGCCACCGCCGGCCAAAACGCCACCGCCGGCTCGGCGCCCGCGGAAGGAGCACGCCGTCGGCAGGTCACAAACCCATCGTCTCGGCTCGGCCCCGCGAACCGGCAGCTTACGCATTGCCCATCGGCCGTGCTCATGCCGTCCCATCCTCGCGCGCCCGCCCCGCAATGTCAACTCCCCGTGCGGTATCGGCGCAAAAAAAAGGCCAGCCAGTAGCCGACCACAACAGCCCGTTGCCCCCGTAACATCGTCGCCGTTACCGTGCAGGCGGAAGGTTACTCCCCGTCTGCCTCTGCCTCTGTGCCTGTCTCTGTGCCTGCCTCACGCCGCGCGCCCGGCAGGAACGGCAGCCGCCGCGCCACAATCTCATCCACCGCCCCGCCCCGAATCTGCACGATGACCTGCTGCGCCACCCCAGCCGCCGCCGGGTCCGATGCGCCCTCCTCGACCAGCCGGCCGACCACGCGGTCGAGCACCTCGCGGATCGCCCAAGCCTTGCCGTCCCTGGCCTTGCCCAACAGCAGCTTGACAATGGCCTCGATGTCCTCGTGCGTCACGGCGGCGCGTGCTGCGGCCCTCATCCGCGACTGCCAGTTAGGCCCCGTTGCCTTGCCTTTGGGGTTGCCAGACTGGCCTTTTTGCCACGGCGGACGCAGGTTTGCGAGTCCCGGTGATTTCGCCGTTGCAATTTTGCCGCTCGCGCTCTCCTGTTCGGCTTCTGTTCGAGGGCTTGCATTGCTTTCGCCGTTTTCCGGCGTTGTTTCGCTCGTAAGTTGTTTTGGCTCAGACACTTGCGCCACTCCTCTGCTGCGCTGCTGTTGTTCTCCGCCGCCCTGCGACGGGCGGAATGCCCGACCTGCCGGCGGGCTACTGTTTGTCGGGCCGGGGTCCCCATCCCCGTCCCGTTGCTCCGGCCAACCCATACCTATGGTAACGTTGGCGGCGGGCCGTTGTCAAGGGGGTGGCGCATGGCGTGCGGTATTGCGGGATTCTCGGATTTTCTTTGCGTCTCATCCTGTTGCGGCGCATGGCGTTCCGGCAATCTTCACGTTTTTTCTACAGATTTTCCTTGACTCAGCCGATATCTGTGGTAGAGTTAGAGTAGATCGGGGACAGCAGGCAGCACCCATTGACAAGCGATAGACAGGATCGG
>JBAZMN010000107.1:0-6082 GCA_041649735.1 Opitutaceae bacterium
CGGCGGACATGTCGACCTCGTTGAAGGTGGTGAGCATGGCGGCCTCGTGCTGGGCCTGGACGAGGCGCTCGGCGATGCGCTGGCGCAGCGGGGAGAGCTTGCGCCGGGTCTGCCGGGCCGCCCCGGCGGGCCGGTCAGGCACGGTCACCGGTTCAGGGGCCAGGGTTCGGCGTTCAGGGCCCGGAGTTCGAGGTTCAAGGCCAGCCCCGGCTGTTTGGGGTCCGCCGGCTTCCGGCTTCCGGTCTCCGGTTTCCAATTTTTTGGCGGCCTCGGCCGCGGAAAGCATGTCGGCCTTGGTCACGCGGCTGCCCTTGCCCCGGCCGGCAACCACGGCGGGATCAATGCCGGTTTCGGTGGCCAGCCGGCGGACGGCCGGTGAGGCCGGCGCGGTCGACGCCTTGGGTTCAGGTTTTTGGATCTTGGGCTCCGGGTTGGCGGCGGCAGCCGGCGGCGGCCGGCGGTCCCCGGCTTCCGCGACCTCGATGGTGGCAACGACCTGGCCGATCTTCACTTCGCTGCCGGCGGCGACCTTGAGCGTCACCCGGCCGGCGGCCTCGGCAGTGCCTTCCGACGTGATCTTGTCGGTCTCCAGCTCGAAGAGCGGCTGATCCCGCTTCACGAGTTCGCCGTCCTGGACGTGCCATTTGGCAAGCACGCCGCTGGTGATCGATTCACCCATGGGCGGAATTTTGACGTCGAGCAATGGCATGGAGAAAGGAGGAAGGGCGGATCAACGCTGGGCGGAAGGGCCCGATTTCCACATTCACGGCCCCAACCTGTTTTTCAAGATTATCTCAGACGCCGAAGGCGGCCCGGACCAGGGCGGCCTGCTCAAGCTTGTGCCGGACCAGATGGCCCACGGCGGGCGACGCACTGGCGTCGCGGCCGGCATAGAACGCCTTGCGACCGAAGACGTGCTCCAGTTGGGGGGCGAGGAAGCTCCAGGCACCCATGTTCTGCGACTCCTCCTGGCACCAGACCAGTGTGGCGCCGTCGTATTTGTCGCCCAGCTCGGCGAGCCGGTTGCGATGCAGCGGGTAAAGCTGCTCGACCCGGATGACGGCGGCGTCGGTGATGTGATGCTTGGCGCGGTAGTCGAGCAGGTCGTAATAGACCTTGCCGGAGCAGAGGATGAGGCGGTCGACGCTGTCGGCCGCCGGCGGGGAGCTGGCGGAATCAGGCGCAAAGAGCGGGTCATCGAGGATCTCCTGGAAACCGCCGGAGGTGAACTCCTCGATGCGGGAAATGGCGGCGGGATGACGCAGGAGGCTCTTGGGCGACATCACGACGAGCGGCTTGCGGAAGTCGCGCCGCATCTGGCGGCGCAGGGCATGGAAGTACTGCGCGGGCGTGGTGAGATTGCAGACCTGCAGGTTGCCCTCGGCGCAGAGCTGGAGGAAGCGCTCGAGCCGTGCCGAGGAGTGCTCGGGCCCCTGGCCCTCGTAGCCGTGCGGCAGCAGGAGGACGATGCCGCTCACACGCTGCCACTTCGACTCGGAGCTGGCGATGAACTGGTCGATGACCGTCTGCGCCCCGTTGGCGAAATCGCCGAACTGCGCCTCCCAGAGACAGAGCATCTGGGGATAATCGAGGCTGTAGCCGTAGTCGAAACCGAGCACGCCCGCTTCGGAGAGCGACGAATTGTAGACGCAGAATTGCGCCTGCTTTTCGCCAAGGTTGAGGAGCGGCACGTAGCGTTCGCGGGTGTCGATGTCATAGAGCGCCGAGTGGCGCTGGCTGAACGTGCCGCGCTCGCTGTCCTGGCCCGAGAGGCGCACCGGCGTGCCCTCGAGCAGGAGCGTGCCGAAGGCGAGGGCCTCGCCGTACGACCAGTCAACCGGTCCGCCTTCCCGGGAGGCCTGGGCGCGCGCCTCGAGGAAGCGCTTGATCTTGGGATTGAGCTTGAAGTGAGCCGGCACGCGGGTGAGGCCGTGCCCGCATTGTTCGAGCAGCGCCGGCGGAACGGCGGTTGCCGCCGGGGCGAAGTAGTAGGCCTGCTGGAAGACGGCGGTCGAGCCCTCGAAACGCTTCGCGTCGTCGATCTGCGGGTCCAGTTTCTTGCGGGCCTTGGCCAGCGCGTCATCGAGCGCGGCCCCGTACTCGGTCTTGATGGCGTCGGATTCCGCCGCGGTGATCGCCCCCTCGGCGATCAGTTTGCGGCTGAGGATCTCGGACGGAGGCGGATGCGCGGCGATGCGGCGGTAGAGGATGGGTTGGGTGAAGGCCGGCTCGTCGGACTCGTTGTGGCCGTGCCGGCGGTAGCAGACCATGTCGATGACGACGTCGCGCTGGAATTGCTGGCGGAATTCGAGCGCCAGCTCGGCGACGTAGCAGACGGCCTCGGGATCGTCGCCATTCACATGGAAGATGGGCGCCTCGATCATCTTGGCGATGTCGGTGCAATAGTGGCTGGAGCGCGCCTCGGCGGGGTTGGTCGTGAAGCCGATCTGGTTGTTGACGATGATGTGGACGGTGCCGCCGGTGCGGTAGCCGGGCAGCAGGGAAAAATTGAGCACCTCGGCGACGACGCCCTGGCCGGCGAACGCGGCGTCGCCGTGGACGAGCAGCGGCAGGACCCGGCGGCGCTGGGTGTCGCCGCGGATGCGCTGGCGCGCGCGGGCCTTGCCCTCGACGACGGCATCGACGGCCTCAAGATGCGACGGATTGGCGGCGAGATGCACCTCGACCTTCGGGCCGGAGGTGGTGTCGAGCACCGCCTCGTAACCCAGATGGTACTTCACATCGCCGTCGCCCTCCACGGTCTCGGGAATGAAGCCCTCGGCGAACTCCTTGAAGATGAACTCGAAGGATTTGCGGAGAATGCTGGCCAGGACATTGAGCCGTCCGCGGTGGGCCATGCCCATCACGATCTCGTCGACCCCGACCCGCGGACAGTGTTCGACGATGGTGTCGAGCGCGGAGATGAGCGTCTCACCACCCTCGAGGGAGAAGCGCTTCTGGCCGACGTACTTCGTGTGCAGGTAGTGTTCGAAGAGCTCGGCCTTGTGCAGGCGGCGCAGGATGCGGACCTGCTGCGCCTTCGCGAAATTAGGCTGGTTGCGCCGCGGCTCCATGTGCGTTTGCAGCCAGCGCCGGATCTCGGTCTCCTGGATGTGCAGATATTCGACGCCGATGTGCCGGCAATAGGTCTGCTGGAGGCCGGCGATGAGATCGCCCAGCTGCATCTGGCCGCCGTCGAGGTAGTGGCCGACGTCGAAGAAAGTCTCGAGGTCGGCGTCGCTCAGACCGAACTCGCCCAGCGCGAGGCGGGGCACGGGCGGCGGCGGGTCGCCGAGCGGATCGAGGTGCGCCTGGCGGTGGCCGATGGCGCGGTAGTGGTAGATGAGGCTGTGGACCTGCGACTGCTTGAGGCTGTCGATCAGGGCCGGGGCGGCCGAGGCGGAGCCGGCAAGCACGGGCGTCTGGCCGCTGAGGCCGAGGGTGAAGCCCTGGAAGAAGGCGCGCCACGTCGCGTCGACCGACTCGGGATTTTCCAGCCAGCGCCGGTAATACTCCTCGATCAGGTCGGCATTGGCGCGGGTGGGCAGGGTGGCGGAAATCATGGACGGGAAGGGCAGGGCGAAGCCGGCAGCGCGCAGCCGGCCTTCAGCAAGGGTGATGGCATGGGACGATGGTGGAACACTGAGCACGGCCGCAACAGCGAGACAAGTGGATTCCCCGCCGCGGCCGCCGGCCAACGCTGCAATGAAGTCCGCACAAGCATTTGATGAATAATACCTAATCCAGCCGCCAACTCACGGCGGGTCTGCACATCGAAGCGCCGCTAATCGCGCTGCGCAGCGGCATCAAGCGCCCTGATGGCGCGGCCGGGCTTGCCTGCGTGCGCAACTCCGCAATGGTGAAGGGCCGATGAGTGCCGGAAACAAAATCCCGACCGACGGCGGGGCTCCGCTGGGACAGACCCCCTTCGCCGGACTGAAGGCAGGGGAGGCCGGAGACCGGAGGCAGGAGGCAGGAAGGGACAAGCTCGCGGCCACCAGTCAGCGCGTGGGGCCAAAGGAACCGTCAGGAGGCGTGGCCGGGCCGAACCCTGCGTGCCCGCCTCCCGTCTCCGGCCTCCCTCCTCCAGCCAAGCACCGTGGCCGGGTGGACATCACGCGGCAAACCGCGGGTCGCGGCGGCAAGACCGTGACCGTGGTGAGCGGCTTTCTGGGCATCGGCCAGGCGGAGAAGGAGCAACTCGCGAAGAAAATGCAGAAAGCCTGCGGCGCCGGCGGGACCGTGAAAGACGGCTGCATCGAAATCCAGGGCGACAAGCGCGAGCCGGTGGCGAAGATTCTCACCGAGGCCGGATTCCGGCCGGTCTTCGCAGGCGGGTGAATGCCAGTAACTATAATCGTCTCGCTTGCGGCGCGCCTTGACCAAGCCGAGAGATTATTTGATCACTTGATTGCGAGGGAAGGAGAGGCCGGCTGAGGACTGATTATCGAATTACTCAGGACTCGGGGTAGGGGTTTGGCATGGACGCGATTCACCCGAGAACAATGTCGACGCGCTGCACGTTAAAGAAGTAGTTTGGCAGGCACCTGTAAAATAGCTCCCTGTTCTCAGCATTTGGGGATGTTAACTTCCTAAACAATTCATCGTTGTGCCGATAGTCTGTCCAAACCAACCAGAACGATTTTCCATCAGGCGCGATCCATTTGGGTGCAATCTGAGGCTGATAGGCACGGGCAGCCGGGTCATTGTTTGGCAGCCACTCTTTTTCCTCGTGAACTTGCCGCCATGGCCCCCACGGATTCTCAGCCACCCAAACACCAAGGTAACTGGGTTTTTCATACAACTCGCGATCAGGTGCCACCCCCCAGGCCCAAGTTGACATCATAAACTGGCCCAGCGGGGCGTTGTAGGTGACGCTGGGCAGCCAGGAGTATGCGCTGCTCCAGGTGCCGCGATCAAAAGACATCACCGGTCCGCACTCCTCAATATTTCTGGTCCAGCGGGCGCTTCCGTCGGTGCCGTGCTCAGTAAAGAACTCATAGGCACTTCGTTCCAAAATCCGCCGCTTATGAACTCGAAACAGATGCAGTTCCGCCGCGCTGCCGTTCGCTTTTTCGCGCGGAGCATAGCCGTAGACAAAACCATCTTGATTGTGCTCATAGCCTCGACCCATCTGCACAATGCTCACCATCCCCATGCCCAGCGCCTGCTGCGGTTCATCAAAGAAGAGCATCGTGCGACGGGATTGCTCACCAGGCGCGTTCCATAACACCGGATTCGTACCATCTTGGTTGCACCATGTCCGGCCATCGTCCGCCGAGTAAATCAACTTCACGGCGCGTGAATTGAAATCGGTCAAAAACTGATAGATCGTTCCATCGAGCGCCAATGTTCCAAATGCATAATACCGGGAAACATCTTTGTCTCCATACTTGGGTTTAAGATCCGGATATCCCGTAACATCCCTGAATTCAGCGCCCAAAGGGCCGCCCTGGATCGCCAGAAGCCGGCTGTTATAATAATAGTCCGTCTGATGGTCGGGCAGGCCGTAGCCATCGCAAAGAGACAGGTACTGCAGGTCATTTGCCGCCCAGCTCATGTGCCAGTTATCACCATTACAAGGGTACATCATGCTGGTGTGGTCACGACGAATAATTGACTTGATGCGCAGACTTTTTTTGAGAGTCGCCGGGGCTCCGGAAGCAGGGAGATCCTTGCTGCCTCGAGCAAGGCAACCCGTCATCGCAGCAGCGATAGTAGCGGCAGCCGTCTGTTTGATAAATTCGCGACGTGTGGGCATAAATGGCAACTACACTGATCGGAAACTGGATTTAGGACTGATTATCGAATTACTCAGGACTCGGGGCAGGGGTTTGAGAGGAAAGGGAGCCAGCAATGTCGTTACGCGTGTTCCCCAGTCCCGTGGAAATGTCCCTCCGCGCTGAATCAATCTCGAATTGAGATTTCCCGCTCGCGCTCACAACTTCCAGCTTGGCAGCGCCCGATCCGGGCGCAAGCAATTGCGCCCCGACGCTGTAGGGCGCGTCGGGTTGGATGTAATCATCGTCAGGTTCGATCGGCCTTCTGGCGAGAGCGAACACCGGCTCGCCCTCGGGTGATT
>JBAZMN010000108.1:0-6069 GCA_041649735.1 Opitutaceae bacterium
CTCTCCGCCTACGAACGGTTTGTCGAGGACGGCCACCGGGACACGTTCGCCGACCTGTGGAACCGCTTTGACATCCTGCGCGGCCGGCCGGTGACGCTCCTGCAGGGCGCCCGGCGCATCACCGGCATCGCCGGCGGCGTCGACGACGAGGGCTCCCTGCTCATCCGGGGGGAGCATGGCCGGCCCCAGCGGTTCCACGCCGGCGAGGTGACGCTCGAAAAAGGCTGACGGTCCTCCGAGGCTTTACTCCCCCGCGCGGCCCCTGCACGCTTCATCCACCAAGCCATCGCCCATGCTGCTCTGTATCGACATCGGCAACACCCACACCCACTACGGCATCGTGGCCAACGGCCAGGCCCTGTTCCTGCGCGAGCTGCCCACGCGCCTGATCGACCATCCCTCGGAGGGTTTCGGTCCGGTGCTGGAGCGCATCGTGGCCGACCATCCCGCGCTGGAAGGCGCGGCCTGCTGCTCGGTGGTGCCCGCCGCCGCCCGGCTGCTCGGCCGCGTCTTCGAGTCGCACAAGTTCACCCGGCCCCTCCTGCAGCTCACGCCGGACAAGCGCCTGGGCGTGCCCCTCGGCTATCCCAAGCCGCAGGAGATCGGCCAGGACCGCCTGGCCAACGCCGCCGGCGCGCAGGTGGTCTGCGGCACGCCCGCCGTCGTCATCGACCTCGGCACGGCCGTCACCTTCGACATCGTCACCCGTTCGCGCGGCTACGAGGGCGGGATCATCGCGCCCGGCCTCGACGTGATGCGCCGCTACCTGCACGAGCAGACCGCCCTGCTTCCGCTGCTCGACGATTCGCTCGAAGTGACGGGCGCCATCGGCCGCTCGACCGTCGAGGCGATGCGCATCGGCACCGTGATCGGCTTCGGCGGCATGATCCAGGCGCTGCTCGAGGCCGTGCTCGCCGAGCTGGCCCGGCGGGGCGAGCCGATGCCAAAGGTGCTCGCCACCGGCGGCACGGCGGCGTTACTACAGAAGACCTTGCGTCATCCCTTTACCATCGTGCCCGACCTCACCCTGCGCGGCCTCGCCGCCGTCTGGCGGCTCAACGCGCCGCCGGCGTAACTCCGGACGGAAATCCCGGTCCACCACGCTCATCTGCTCCGCATGCCCGCCGCCGATCCAGCCTCCGCCGCCCTCACCATCGAGGTTGAACACCTGGTGAAGACCTACGGCGGGGTCGCGGCGGTGAACGACGTCAGCTTCACCGTGCGGCGCGGTGAAATCGTGGGGCTGCTCGGCCCCAACGGCGCGGGCAAGAGCACCACCATGCGCATCCTCACCGGCTTCCTCCCCGCCACCTCCGGGATCGTGCGCATCTGTGGCATCCCGGTGGCCTCGCGCGCGGACGAGGCCAAGCGCCATATCGGCTACATGCCCGAGAACAACCCGCTGCCCGAGGATATGCGCGTCAACGAGTACCTCTACTACCGCGGCCGGCTGAAGGAGATTTCCCGCGAGCGGCTCCACACCCGGCTCGACGAGGTGCTCGAACTCTGCGACCTCAAGCGCATCCGCCACCGCATCATCGGCAAGCTGTCCAAGGGCATGCGCCAGCGTGTCGGCATCGCCGAGGCCATTCTCGGCGAGCCGGACGTGATCATCATGGATGAGCCGACCATCGGCCTCGATCCCCACCAGATTCTCATCGTGCGGGATCTCATCGGCGGGCTGCGCGGCCGGATGAGCGTCATCATCTCCAGCCACATCCTGCCGGAAATCGAGGCCACCTGCGACCGGGTGCTGATCATCAACGGCGGCCGGTTCGTCGCCCAGGGCACGCCGGCCGAGCTGCGGCGCGCGGTGCTGGGCCGGACCCATTATGAGCTTGAGCTCGGGGGCGACCTGGCGGCGCTGCCCGCCGTGCTCGCGGAGGTGCACGCGACCCTGGCCCTGCAGGCCGCCACCGGACCGGACGAGACGGGCTTCCATGCGGTGACCCTCACCACTTCCTGCGACGATGAACTGGGCGAACGCCTGCTGCAGGCCCTCCTCGCCCGTTCCTACCGCGTGCGGGCCATCAACCGCGCCCACCCCACCCTCGAGGATGTCTTCCTCGCCGCCACCAAACGGAGCTGGGACATCGTCGATGCGCCCGCGAAGCCGAAAGCCGGCCGCCCGGCCCTGAAAAACGGATGACCATGCCCCTGGCGCGCCCGCCTTCCTCCCGGCCGATCCCCGCCTGCTGACCCTCATGCGTCACTTCTTCACCATCCTCGGCCACGAAATCCGCATGCTGCTGGTCAATCCGAGCACCTACATTGCGGCCGTGCTCTTCCTGGCGATCATGGGCCTGATCTTCACGGGCCTGCTCGAGGCCTACAGCCAGGAGGCGCAGGAGGCGTCGCCCGCCTACGATTTCTTCCGGCTGTTCTGGCTGCCGGTGTTCATCATGGTGCCGCTCATGACGATGAAAAGCGTGTCCGAGGAGCGCCGCCTCGGGACGCTGGAGACCCTGCTCACGACGCCGGTCTCGACCACCGAGGTCGTGCTGGGCAAGTACGGCGCCGTCTATTTTCTCTACCTGCTCTTCTGGGGCTCGACCGGCGGCCTGTTCTACATCCTGCATCGCTTCGCCACGGACGCGCGCCTGCTGGATCCCGGCACGCTGATCGGCGGCTATCTCTATATCGCGGTGTCCGGCCTCTTCTACGTGGCGATCGGCGTGTTCGCGAGCGCCCTGGCCCGCAACCAGGCCGTGGCCGCCGTCCTGGCCCTGGCCATGCTGTTCGCGCTGATCTTCGGCGTGCGCCTCGCGCTCGACGTCCAGCTGCTGCAACTCGAGACGTTCCGGACGGTGCACGCGGTCCTCGACTACGCGCAGGTGTTCCAGCACCTCAATGATTTCAGCCGCGGGATCATCGATACCCGGCACCTCTTCTTCTATTTCACCGGCACCACGCTCACGCTCATCCTCACGATCCTGGGCGTCGAGGCCCGGCAGCTCCATCACTGATCCCGCCATGCTGCCGATCGAGAGTTATCGCTCCGCCCGCTGGCTCCACACCATCAACCTGGTGCTGCAGGCCGCGCTTTTTCTCACGCTCTTCGGCGGGCTCAACTATCTCTCGATCCACTATCACTGGCGCTACGATCTCAGCCAGCACCGCCGCTACTCGCTCTCGCCCGAAACCGTCTCCTACCTGCACGAGCTGAAGCGGCCCGTCCGCATCGTCGTCACCCTCACGCCCGACTCGGAGAATCCCGACGCCGCCCAAGCCTACCGCGACGTGCAGAATCTGCTGCGCGAATACCTCTACGTCTCCCAGACCAGCGAGACCGGCCGCATCCGCGTGGAATACCTCGACGTCTTCCAGCGCCGCCGCGAGGCCGAGGCGTTGGGCATCGAACAGCCCGACGTCATCCTGTTCCTCTGCGGCGACAACCGCCGGGTCGTGCGCTTCAACGAGCTCTATCTGCACAAGGACGGCCGCCGGGAGGCCTTTCAGGGCGAGCAGGCCGTCACGGCCGCCATCCTCGATGTTTCCAGTCCGGGGAAGAAAAAAATCTATTTCCTTGCCGGGCACGGCGAGATGGGGCCCGACGATGTCAGCCCCGTCCGCGGTCTTTCCGTGCTGCGCGACGAGCTGCGCCTGCGCAATTTCGACCTGGAGGGCCTCGACCTCTCCCTGACCAAGCGCATTCCCGATGGCGCCGACCTCATCTTTATCTGTTCGCCGCAGGGACGGTTCCAGCCGTTCGAGGAGGAGCTGCTGCGCCAGTATCTTTCCACGCATGCCGGACGGATTATCCTCACGCTCGATCCGGCGCGCGACTGCGGCCTCGACAACCTGTTCTACGACTGGGGGGTGCGCGTCGACGACGACGTCGTCTACGACACCAACCCCGAGGTCATCACGGACAACGGTGAACTCATCATCCGTGCCTTTGACGGGCAGCATCCCATCACCAAGGCCCTGATCGAAAACAAGCTGCCGGTGCGCATGAGTCCGCCGCGTTCCATCCGGCCCGACCCCGGCCGGCCGCTCGATACAGCACTCAAGGTCACCGTGCTGGCCAAATCCTCGCCGACGTCCTGGGGCGAATTCGGCTACCGCCTGAAAACCCAGGCCGCGACCGAGTTCACGGCCGGAGCCGACCTGCGCGGCCCGCTGGGTGTGATCGTTTCCTCCGAGCGCGTCACCGCCGGCGCCCTGCCTTTCAGCGTGCCCGGAGGCCGGCTCGTGGTCATCGGCTCCGGCGACATCTTCTCCAACCGCCGGCTGGCCGACCAGGGCTGCCAGTGGTTGTGCATCAACGCCGTCAACTGGGCGGTGGACCGTGATACGCAGCTTCATATCCCGCCGCGCCCGATCGAGCGCTTCCAACTCTCCCTCTCGCAGGAGGAACTGGCCCGGCTCCGGCTGGGTCTCCTCTTCCTCTTGCCGAGCGCCGCCGCCCTCCTGGGCATGATCGTCTATTGGACACGGCGCCGCTAATCCTCATGCCGCCTTCCGCAACCGGAGCCCCTCCCCTGGATCCTGCCGCCCGCCGGCCACCGCGCGCCCGTCGATTCCGTTCCTGATTTCCGCCACCGGTTTTCAACCCCTTCCCGCCATGCGCACCAAAGTCACGCTCGTCCTGCTGTTCCTCAACGTCGCGCTGTTCTTCTTCATCTTCACCTTCGTGCGCAAGTGGCAGACCGACGCCCTGTGGGAGGAAAGCCGGCGGCGCGTGCTCGGGCCCGAGGCCGCCACGATCCAGTCGCTCGAAATTACTGGCGGGCGCCTGGCCGAGCCCGTGCACATCGAAAAACGCGCCGAGGGCTGGATGCTCACCAAACCGATCGAGTGGCCCGCCAATCCGCATGCGATCAGCCGCATGCTCAACGAACTGATGTTCCTCGAACACGAGACCAGTTTCCTCGTCAAGGACCTCTCCAAGAGCGGGCTCTCGCTGGCGGACTACGGTCTGGACAAGCCCCAGCTCACGCTGACGTTCACCGCCGGCCTGGACGGCGCGCCCCGCAAAACCGTCACCCTCCGGATCGGCGACACCACCAAGGTCGGCAACCGCCTGTATGTCCTTTCGCCTGACGGCGAGCGCATCCACGTCGTCGGCCGCGGCCTGATCGACAGCCTGGCGCTCACGCTCGACCAGCTTCGGGCCGACACCATTTTCAACATCCCGCTCTTCGAGGTGCGCTCGTTCAACCTGCAGACCGCCGCACCGGCCAACCTCCGCATCCGCCTCCGTCGCGACGGCCCCCTCTGGTCGTTCGAAGCCCCTATCCTCACCCGTGCGGATCGGACCAAAGTCGAAGTGACGATCAACGACCTCAACGCCCTGCATACCCTGGTGTTCATCGATCCGGCCTCGGTCCCGCCCGAGCAGACGGGGCTCACCAATCCCGCCTTCCGGCTCACGCTCGAAGGCAACGGCCGCCGGGAGACGCTCCTGCTCGGCGGTCCCGCCACTCCGGCCGGTCCGAGCGAACCCGCGGCGGGGTCGGCCTCGATTTTCTACGCCAAGATGGAGGACCGGGCGCCGATCTTCACCGTGGAGTTTCCGGCCGGCCTCTTCGCGATCCTGCGCAACGCCCAGGAGGAACTCCGCGACAAGCATTTGCTCAGCTTTGACTCGCGTGCGCTCACCTCCATCACACTTACCGCGCCCAACCGCCCCGAACTGACCCTGCAGCGGCTGGAGACCGGCCAGCAGCCGCTGGACACCGATCCCTGGCAGATCGTCGTCCGCGCCACCAACCAGGCGCCCCAAATCCTTCCCGCCGACCACGCGCTCGTCCAGCGGATCATCCAGCAGCTTTATCTCCTGCAGGCGCAGAAATTCCTCCGGGACGCGCCGCAGGCCATCGAACTCGAAAACTGGGGTTTCAACCGCCCCGAGCGCGAAATCACCCTCAACTTCGCCGCCAAGGGCACGTTTGCGCCGGGCGGCCTCCAGGCCGCCGCGACGCCCACCTCGGTCACCCTCCTGCTCGGTGTCGCCAGCGAAAGGGAAAACCGCGTCTACGCCAAGCTGGGGAGCGAGCCGTTCGTCTATCTCGTCGATCCGGAAATCCTGCGCGAGACGCCGGTGACGGCGAATTATTATCGCGA
>JBAZMN010000109.1:0-6065 GCA_041649735.1 Opitutaceae bacterium
GACCAAGCGCTGCTGGGCGCGCAGGTCGCGGGCGATCTGCCGGGCCTGCGCGTCCGCCGCCGCGGTGATGTCCGCCGCCGACCACGGCGGATACGGCACGCCGAGGGTGCGGAGCACGGCGACCTTGCGCGGCAGCGCGGCGACGTCGGTGGCCTGCCCGAACAGCCAGGGATAGCGGGGCATGATCGAGCCGACCGAGGTGGAGCGCGGATCGAGCATGTGGTCGTAGTGCCACGCGGAGGGATACTTGCCCCCCTCGCGGGCAAGGTCGGGGCCGGTGCGCTTTGAGCCCCACTGGAACGGGTGGTCGTAGATCGACTCGCCGAGGCGCGAATAGTCGCCGTAGCGGAGCACGTCGGGCACCAGCGTGCGGATCATCTGGGAGTGGCAAAGGTAGCAGCCCTCGCGGATGTAGAGGTCGCGGCCGGCCAGCTCGAGCGGCGTGTACGGCACCTCGAGGCGGTCCTCGACGTTGGCGGCCTGGTTGAGGGTGATGGTGGGAATGATCTGGATGAGGCCGCCGACGGCCACGGCGAGGAAGGTGAGCACGGTGAACGGCGCGGAGTTGACCAGCAGCCGGTCGTACCAGTCGCCCCACTTGCGCGCGCGGGCCTGGTAGTGCGCGATGGCCAGGATCACGCAGGCGATGGTGGCGAAAAGGCCGAGGAGGTTGAGCCAGCCGCCGCCGAACAGCCAGACGCAGGCGAAGAACAGGCCGAGCCCGCTGAAAAGCACGGGCGCGCCGAGCACCGTCCCGCGCACGCCGAGCGGCGCGGACGGCTCCTCGACATACACCTCGATCGTGCCGTTGACCGGCTCGGCGCCGGCAATGGTGCGCCAGAGGTTGTAGGCGAGCAGCAGGAAGCCGGCGAGATAGAGTCCGCCGCCGATGACGCGCATCAACATCATCGGCTTGATGGTGTTCAGCGTGTCGAGGAAGTTCGGATAGGCCAGGACCGTGCCGCCCTCGGTCGTGGCGTTGAGCATCAGGCCCTGGGTGATGCCGCTCGTCCACATCGCGGCCACGTAGAGCAGGATGCCGGTGAGCCCGAGCCAGAAATGAAGGTTGGCGAGCGCCGGCGAGTGCAGCGGCCGTTTCCAGAGCCGCGGGGCCAGCCAGTAGAACATGCCCGCGGCCATGAAGCCGTTCCACCCGAGCGTGCCGGCGTGCACATGGCCGATGATCCAGTCGGTGTAGTGCCCGAGGGCGTTGACCGACTTGATCGAGAGCAGCGGCCCCTCGAAGGTGGCCATGCCGTAGAAGGTGACGCCGGCGGCGAAAAACTTGAGCACGGGGTCGGTGCGGAGGCGGTCCCACGCGCCGCGGAGCGTGAGCAGCCCGTTGAGCATGCCGCCCCAGGAAGGCGCCCAGAGCATGAGCGAGAAGGTCATGCCGAGCGCCTGCAGCCAGCCCGGCAGCGCGGTGTTGAGCAGGTGGTGCGGACCGGCCCAGATGTAGACGAAGACCAGCGACCAGAAATGGATGACCGACAGCCGGTAGCTGTAGACCGGGCGTTCCGCCGCCTTCGGCACGAAGTAGTACATGATGCCGAGGATCGGCGTGGTGAGGAAGAACGCCACGGCGTTGTGCCCGTACCACCACTGCACCAGCGCGTCCTGCACGCCGCCGAAGACCGGGTAGCTGTGCGTCCAGCCCGTCGGGACCGACAGGTGGTTGACGATGTAGAGCATTGCCACCGTGATGATCGTCGCGATGTAGAACCAGACCGCGACGTAGAGGCTGGGCTCGTTGCGGCGCGCCAGCGTCCAGAAGAAGTTGACCGCAAACACCACCCAGATCACGGCGACCGCAATGTTAATGGGCCAGATGAGCTCCGCGTACTCCTGGCCGCGGGTCAGCCCGAGCGGAAGCGTGACGGCGGCGGCGACGATGATCGCCTGCCAGCCCCAGAAATGCAGCGCCGAGAGGAAGTCGCTCGCCAGCCGCGCCTTCACCAAGCGCTGGGTCGAGTAATAGACGCCGGCGAACATCATGTTGCCGACAAACGCGAAGATGGCGGCGTTGGTATGCAGCGGCCGCAGCCGGCCGAAGGTGAGCCACGGCAGGTTGAAGTTCAGCCGCCAGAAGTTCAGCTGCGAGGCGATGACCACGCCGGCGAGCATGCCGACGACGCCCCAGAGGATCGCGGCCAGCATGAACCGGCGGACGATCCCGTCGTTGTACTCAATGGTGATCTTGCGGTCGCTCATGAGAGGAGGATAGGCCGGAGCCGGCCGGCCCGGTGGGGCGGCCGGCGGTCAGCCGGGGAGCAGGGCTTCAATCGCGGGCAGGACCGGCCGGCCGGCGACGGACACCAGCGGAGGCGGGCCGGGGCGTCTCCTCGGCCAGCGGCAGGAGCGACTCGCGCTCGGCACTGCTGAACGGGCGGCGCGCCTGCTCGCGGACAAAGAAGACGACAAAGGTGAAGACCAGGCAGAGGCTGATGCTGAGGGTGAGCGGGATGACGGACATGGTGCGATGCGGTGGTGCGAGCCGAGATCCTAGCGGAACCGCCGGCCCCTGGCTCCGCATTTCTTGCACAAGACATCTCAGAATTTGGCGCACCCTGATCCCGCGCCCGGCGCCCCTCTCCGAGGGAAAACCGGCCAGGCCGGCTGTGCAGATCTTGCGGTGCCCCGTCGTCGTTCATGGGGTTGCCGGAGGTGCGCCGCCCTTCCGGGGGGGCAGCTGGCGGCCCAGCCGGGCGCAGACGCGCAGGATGGCCGCGTCGGGGTCATGGGCCACCTCGACGGCCGTGGTTTCGCCCGCCCCCGGTCCGTCCACCCATCCGCGCGCCGCGTAGACGCCGGCCCCGTTGGGCATTTTCTCGAAAAGAACCAGCAGCCGGATGCGGGTGATGTCCGGCACCTGGCGCAGCAGCACATCGGCCCGGCGCGACGCCAGCGCCGCCAGCTCGCCGTCCGCGGAAAATCCGCGGGTGTGAAAAATCAGCTCCGGCCTCATCCTGCTGCCCGCTAATGTATGGTCGGCGGACGCTTGCGCCTCCGCACCGGTTGCCGAAATGCGCGCGAATCTTGCGGTTCCGCGCCATCCTCCCCACCGATCCCCCCCGCCAACGGATGCGCAAGCTTCGGCAAGCCATGCAGAGCGACCCGCCGGGGCGTGTGGCATAGTCGCATCCATGAAACGGCGCTTCCTTCAGTCGCTGGCGGAACTGCGGCCCATGATCAAGACCTGTTGGGAAGTGCTGCTGCGCTCCGAGCCCCCGGCCTCGCCGCTCGGCAATCCGGACACGCTCGTCTTCATGATGGACCGGACGCTGGACACGTTCTTCGCGGCCGTCACCTCCCCGACCCCGCGGCGCTGGCTCGCGCGCTATCCCTTGCTTTGCGGATCGTTGAAACGGACCTGCCCCTGCGGCCGCAATCCGTTCCTGCTTTATTACAACTCGGGCGAGCAGGCCCTCCTGGCCATCACGGAAAAATCATTGTCCGCCACGTCCGGCCTGACGGCGGGGGTACAGGAGCAGATCCTCTCCGAGGTGAAGCTCACCTTCCACTACCTCGCCCAGCATGAACTGCAGAATTTCTGCGACCTGTGCCGCGCCAGCTGCCGCCGGTCCCGCGCCGGCATCGTGGCCGGGCGGCGGCGCGGCCCGCCGCGCCGGGCGCGGCTGCGGCCGCAACCGGCGGGCGCCCGGATTCGCTGAGCGCCGGGGACCGGGTCAGGCCGCCACCGTCCGCTGCACGCGGTCCCGGTAGGCCGTGGGCGGCTCGCCGGCGACCTTGCGGAAGACGCGGTTGAACTGCGAGAGCGACTGGAAGCCCGCGGCAAAGGCCACCTCGCTGATACGCTTGTGCGGATCGAGGAGCAGGTTTTTCACCTTCTCCACCCGGATCCGCGCCAGATAATCCGTGAACGTCAGTCCCGTCGCCTGCCGGAACATCTTGCAGAAATAGAACGCGCTCATGTTGACGGTCCTGGCGACCTCGCTGAGCGTCAGGTCGTCGCCCTGGTGCTCGCTGATGAACGCCTTGGCCCGGGTGATCTGCGGCGACTCGGCCTTCTCCTCCTGCACGATGAGCTGATTGCTGAGCGAAGCCAGGTGCTGGGCAAAGATCGTGAGCAGGCGGAGGATCGACTCGTATTGGGGCTTGGTGAGCACGCGGGTCTGGAAATACGCCTCCTCCACCCGCTTCAGATCGACCGCCGTCCCCCACTTGATCAGCTGGCGCGCAACCTGGGAGAACTCCCGCCGGCTGGGCTGGTGCAGCAGGATCTGGCCGGTCTGGAGAAAGGCGATCAGATCCTCCCCGACGCGGATGGGCACCGCGGAATCACACAGGCCGGCAAAGCACTTGAGCGTCTTCGGCTCCAGGCCGGCCGACTCCTCCACCTTGCGCTGGAGCTGCAGACAGGCCGCGCAGGTCTGGTTGGTGGTGGCCATCAACGCGCAAAACGGATTTTCGTTCGGGCGATCCTGATGGGGCAGGTTGAAGGACTCGATCGGCCGCAGGTTCAGCGGCAGGCCGGTGGTTTCCTGAAAGGCACGCTCATAATCACGATAGATTTCCGAGCGGGCCAGTTGCTCGACGATCACGCGACTGCGGCGGGCGGGCGTTTCACCTGGGTCCGTCATGATAAGGATGCATAAGATAACTTCATTTTCTCCCGCGCAACGCATAAAGCCGTTTTCTTCCTCGAAACCCGCGGAGTTTCCGGCAAAATCTGCGTAGACGCGAACAAGGGGCGCGCAGACGATTGCGCCGCAGCGCGTTAACGTGCCTTAGATTTGGTAACTCAGCCGCGGTCCATGGCTAATAAAAATCATCACCGCGAATCCCGGCCCGCCGGGAAAGGGCGCCCCCGCCCGGTGCGTCCGGCGGGGGCGCCCCCGCCCGCCGTCAGCTTCAATCCGTTTTCCGCCTTCCCGCCCGCCCCGCCGGCGCCGGAGGATCCGCGCGAACTCGAGCCGCGCGAGCTGCCGTTCGGCGGCCGGCCGCACATCCTGCGGCCGCTGGGTCCCGCCGACGAGGGCCGGTTGATCTCCTTTTTCAACTCGCACACCGGCGAGACCATCCGCCAGCGCTACGGCTACCAGTTCTCCGCCATGACCCCCGAGCGTGCCCGCCGGCTGGTCGGCGTCGACCAGTCGCGCGACGTCGCCCTCGGCGTGTTCGAGCGCGCCGCCGACGGGGAGGAGGTGCTGCACGCGGTGGGCCGCTATCTCCCCGATCCCACCGGGCGGTCGGCCGAGATGGCGTTCGTGGTGCGCGAGAGCAAACGCGGCCTCGGCATCTGCACCGCCCTGCTGCGCGCGCTGCTGCGCGTGGCCCGCCACCGCGGCATGGGCCACCTCTACGCCCAGGTGCAGGCCGACAACGCCCCCATGATCTCCATCTTCCGCCGCCATGGCGGCCGCCTGAAGCCCATCCTCGGGGCCGATGCGCTGGAAGTGTTCGTGCCGACGGCGCAGCCGTGAAGGCCCCGACGACGGACGATCCCTGAGAAACGGTTGGACAAAATCCGCGGCCTGCGTCTTTTTCGCCGTCATGGACCAGCCTGAGCAGAAACCGGCCGCGCGTGCGTCGTGGATCCTCGACGCCGTGCTGACCCTCGCGGTGTTCGTGTTTTTCACGTGGATTCTTCGCAGCCACGTGCCGTCCAATGATCCGTTCTACATCTGGCTGTGGGGGGCCATCACCGCGTCGTGCCTGACCGCCGTGTTCTGGCTCGCCCTGCAGATGTTCCGCGCCGTGTTGCGGGCGCAGCTGGCGGCCAGAAAGAAATAAGCCGACGCCGGACGAAACCAGCCCCGGCGGCCGTCTTCCGCCAAAACGGGGACCGGCGGATCTGCATTCCCCGCCCGCGGCGGGGCCCGTTTCCCCGGGTGGAGCGGCGGAACAATTAACTGGCCGAATCCGGCAAAATGCCGGCGTGAATACCGTCTCTCCGCCATTGACAGTCCCCCCGCCGCGGTATTCCGATGCCTCTTTGTGCGGATCCAACCCGTGCTCTTTCCCGCGCACACAACTTGCTCAAAAACATGCCCGCTAAAGTAAAAGCCAAAAAATCCGCCTCCGCGGCCAGAAAATCCGCGACC
>JBAZMN010000110.1:0-6062 GCA_041649735.1 Opitutaceae bacterium
GGTTGAGCGCAGGCATCATGAGCACGATCACTTTGCTCCTGGCCCTGGCGCTCTGGCGGAGCGAGGCACGCGGCTGGCTGCGGCGCCTGGGCTGGATCGCGGTGGCGCTGGTGCTCGTCCAGGCGGTGGTCGGCGGGCTGCGCGTGCTGCTCGACCATTACGAGGTGGCGATGGTCGACACGAGTGTGGGCCGGCTGTTCGCCATGCTGCATGCCTGCCTGGCCCAGATTTTCCTCTGCACCCTGCTGGCCATTGCGGCCGCCCTGTCGCGGCCGTGGATCGAGAGGCCCGCGCACCCCGCCCCTCCCGCCGGTCCCGGCCTCCGCCGGCTGGGCCGGATCTGCTGCGGGCTGCTGCTCGTCCAACTCGCGATTGCCGCGGTGATGCGGCACAGCTTCGCCGGGCTGGCCATCCCGACCTTTCCCTTCACGCCCGAGGGCGGGCTCGTACCGGCGCACTGGGATTTCCGCGTGGGCATCAACTTTGCGCACCGCACGATGGCGCTGGTGCTGGCCGTGGCGCTCATCGGATTCGCCACGGCGGTGTGGTCCGCCCGCGCCACCGCCAGCCGCCGGGCGGTGGCCATGCTGATGGTGGCGCTGCTGGCCGGGCAGATCGCGCTGGGCGCGGCCGTCATCTGGACGGGACGCAACGCGTATTACACCACGGCCCACGTGCTGGTAGGGGCACTGACACTCGCCACGACCTTTTTGCTGACCTGGGTGCTGCATCGCGACGTCCTGGAGGCGCCCGAAGCGCAAACCCAACTTCAACCGGAGGATGATCCGGCGATCAATCGGATGCCCGCCCACGCATGAATCCTCTCCCCCAGCCTTCGTACGAACCGGCGGCGCCCGCCTTTGCGGGCCCCACCGGCCAGCCGAGCACCCTGCCCATGGCGGGTCAGGCCGCTTGGGCCGACTATCTCGAGCTGACGAAACCGCGCCTCAGTGCCTTGTCGGTGCTCACCGCGCTTGTCGGCTATCTGGCGGCTCGGCCGGGTCTGAGCGAGGTTGAACGAGCAGCCCACAGCGGCTGGACGCTGCTGAACGTCCTGCTCGGCACGGCGATGGCGGCGGGCGGCGTGGCCGCGCTCAACCAATGGCTCGAAGCCGATACGGACGCGCTCATGGAACGGACGCGGTCCCGTCCGATCCCGGGGGGCCGGGTCACGACCGGCTCAGCCTTTGTGCTCGGCTGGAGTCTGTGCGCCGGCGGGCTGGCGCTGCTTTTCGCCCGCGTCAACGGGCTGTCCGCCCTCTGCGCCTTGGCCACGATGGTGTGCTATCTCGCGCTTTATACCCCGGCCAAACGCTGGTCGCGCTGGTCGACCGAGATCGGAGCCGTGGCGGGCGCGCTGCCGCCGTTGATCGGCTGGGCCGCGGCGGAAGGACGGATCTCGCCGCTCGGGTGGATCCTTTTCGGGGTGCTGTTTTTCTGGCAGATCCCGCATTTCATGGCCATCGCCTGGACCTATCGGCGAGATTATGAAGCGGTGAACTTCCCGATGCTCTCCGTGCGCGACGCCGGCGGCGGCCGGGTCGCCGCCTGGTCGGTGGCGAACACCGCCCTGCTCGTGGCCGTCACACTCCTGCCGGTGGCGCTGGGTTACTGCGGCCCGGCCTACGGTGTGGCCGCGGCCGGGCTCGGGGCCTGGTTTTTCTGGCGGGCGTTGGCGTTCCTGCGGCCGGCGGGACGCGAGACCGCCGCGCGGCGGCTGTTCTTCGCCTCGATCTTCTATCTGCCGGTAGTGCTCGCCGTGCTGGTGGTCGATCGCATGGTGTTTTTTTGACACCAAGGACGCAAAAACGCCAAGGGCGTAGACCGCGTAGATTCTTTTGCGGACTTTGCGCCCTTCGTGTGAGAATGACTCTTTCATGACGGTGCACGATTTTCCTGCGCTCAACGCCAGTCTCAATGGCACGGCCACGGTCCTGCTCACGGCGGGGTTCATCTTCATCCGGCGCCAGCAGGTCGCCGCGCATCGCGCCGCCATGCTGGCCGCGTTCATGGTTTCCGTGGCGTTTCTCGCGTGCTACCTCGCCTACCATCTCCAGACGGGCGCACGCACGCCGTTCGGCGGCACCGGTTTCATCCGCGGCGTCTATTTCGCGATGCTCATCTCGCACATCCTGCTGGCGATGGCGATCGTGCCGCTGATCCTGGTCACGCTGACCCTGGCGCTGCGCGGTCGCTTCGACCGGCACCGGGCCTGGGCGCGCTGGACCTTCCCGCTCTGGTACTACGTGAGCGTCACCGGCGTGCTGGTTTATTGCTTCCTCTACCAGTGGTGGCCCGCGGCGCCGTAGGGTTTTGCCCGGTCCAAACTCTCACGAGTTTGGCGACGCGGCATTTGACCGCCGGCCGCACCCTCGACGTGCATCTCAGCCGGACTCATTCAATTGTAGGAGCGAGCTTGCTCGCGATGGCAGAGGAGAAATCGCCTGCAAGCAGGCTCCGACCGCGTTCGCCAAACCGTTCGGCGCGTTCTCGAGGGAAATAACGATCCTATCGCATGAGTTCGGCTCAGTGCACGACGAGCACGCCTTTCATGCCGGTGAGGAAGTGTCCCGGGAAGGTGCAGAGGAACGGATATTCTCCCGGGGCGGCGGGCGCCTTGAACTCCACCTCGCCGCTCTGGCGGGGCCCGAGCAGATTGATGCGCGCCAGCACCTCACCGGCGAGTTCCGCCGGGAAATAATCCTGGGCCTGGTGCGTGGCGGCGGCGTTAACAAAGGCCGCGGGATCCGCATCCTTTTGCAGCAGCACCCAGTTGTGCCCCATGACCTGCCGGGGTTGGGTGCCGGTGTTGGTCAGCACGACCTTCACGTCCTCGCCCGCCGCAACCTCGAGCCGGGTGACACTGTATTTCATGGTGTCATTGGCTGTGATCTCAAATGTCTTGGGGCCGCCGGGCGCCGCCGGGGAGGCGGATTCCTTCTTGCCGCAGCCGGCAAGCAGGATGAGGGAGGAAAACAGCAAGACCAGTGACGGGATTTTCATGATGTTTGCAGCCTACGCCCGCCGCCGTCTCTTCGCGAAGGGCCGGCCCGCTCTTAAGCCGCGGCTAATCCTGCAAGGTCACGGGATTAACGCCGGTAATCTCCTGATTTTTGCGGTCATCCGTTTGCGGCGGAGGAACTTTGCACTATAACTTGAAACCGCGGCGAAACCGGTCACGTTCGCCGCCTTTTCTGCTGGTCACCACGCTCTTCCCCTTTCCTCCTCCACATGCTTCGCCCGTCTGTTTCGCCGAAACCCGCCCGGATTTTGCGCGCGCTTTTCGCCCTCGCCCCGTTTGCGCTGCTGACCGGTTGCTGGCTCGACGGCCCCCAATCGACCTTCGACGTCAAGGGGCCGGTGGCCCGGGCCCAGCTCGACCTCTTCATGGTCACGGTCTACGTCACGGCCTTCATCTTCGTGGTCGTCGGCGCCGTGCTGGCCTATGCGACGCTGAAATTCCGGGCCCGGTCCGCCGCCGACGAGCACGCGGAGCCGCCGCCGCCGGGCCACGGCAATTTCTTTGTCGAGGTCAGCCTGGTCAGCGCCTCGGTGCTGTGCCTGGTCATCATCGCGGTGCCGACGCTGAAGAGCATCTGGTTCACCTATGAGGTGCCCGAGGCGCAGCGGGCCAACGCCTTCGAGGTCACGGCCACCGGCTCGAATATCCCAACGAGCAGATCGCCGGCGTCGGCCCGCTCGTGACCGGCAACGAGCTGGTCGTCCCCGCCGGCCGGCCGGTGCACGTCAATCTGCGCACGGTGGACGTGATCCACAGCTTCTGGGTGCCGAAGCTCGCGGGCAAGGTGGACATGATTCCCAACCGGGCCAACCACCTCTGGTTCCAGGCCGACGAGCCCGGCTACTACTACGGCCAGTGCGCGGAGTTCTGCGGGGATTCGCACGCCATCATGCGCTTCCGGGTCATCGCGCTGCCGGCGCCGGAATTCGCCGCCTGGCTGGCCAACCAGGAAAAATCCGCCCGGGTCGCCGCGCCGGCCACGGCCTCCGCCGCCCCCGACCGGCCCCGCGCCGTATTTGCCAGCTACCGGACCGCCGATGCCGGCGAGGCCCTGTCCGGCTCGCCGGAATTCAACGCCGATCCCCTGGCCGCGTGGAAGGAGAAGCAGATTCCCGATCCCGCGCACGAAAATCCCGCCCTCATCGCCGAGGGCCGGCGCCTGTTTCAGCAGAAGACCTGCATCGCCTGCCACACCATCCGCGGCCATGAAGGCGTCGGCGTGACCGGACCGGACCTGACGCACGTCGGGGCCCGCACCACCATCGCCGCCGGCACGCTGGAAAACACGCCGCGGCGCATGCACGACTGGATCGCGAATCCCAACCATTTCAAACCCGGCAACAAGATGTACAACGGCGGCTACACCGATCCCGCCACCGGCCAGCGCCTGATCAACCTCAACGAAACCGAGATCAACGCCCTCGTCGCCTATCTCCAGAGCCTGAAGTGAGGATCGCCGACTGTCCGTCGGCACTTTCACCCTCACCTTCACTTTCATCTGCATTCTCACTTTCACTTCCCATGGCCGAAGCACTGGTAAAATCCAAATTCATCAGCCCGGAGGAGCCCGCGGGCGTCCGCCCGGTCACGCTGCTGCGCCGCCCCACCGCGCGGACCGGCCTCGTGGCCTGGCTGACCACGGTCGACCACAAGAAGATCGGCGTCATGTACGGCTTCTTCGCCATCGTCTTCTTCCTGGTGGGCGGCGTCGAGGCGCTGCTGATCCGCACGCAGCTGATCGTGCCGAACAACCATTTCGTCAGCGCGCATTTCTACAGCGAGCTCTTCACGATGCACGGCACGACCATGATCTTCCTCGCGGTCATGCCGTTGAACGCCGCCTTCTTCAACCTGCTCGTCCCCCTGCAGATCGGGGCGCGCGACGTGGCCTTCCCGCGGTTGAACGCCTTCAGTCTGTGGGTGTTCGTCGCCGGCGCCGTCATTCTCAACGTCGGCTGGTTCCTCAAGGCCGGCGCGCCGGCGGCCGGCTGGTTCGGCTACGCGCCGCTGACCTCGAAGACCTACACGCCCGACATCTCCGCCGACCTCTGGACCGTCGGCCTGCAGGTGCTCGGCCTCTCCTCGATCGTCGCCTCGCTCAACTTCATCACCACGATCATCAACCTGCGCGCCCCGGGCATGACGATGATGCGCGTGCCGGTGTTCTGCTGGATGGCGCTGGTCACCAGCTTCCTCCTCATCCTCGCGCTGCCCTCGATCGCGATCGCGCTGGTCGAGGTGATCTTCGACCGGCACTTCGGCACCAACTTCTTCGAGGTTTCCAACGGCGGCCAGCCCATCCTCTGGCAGCACCTTTTCTGGATCTTCGGCCATCCCGAGGTCTACATCCTCATCCTGCCGCCGATGGGCTACGTCTCCGAGATCCTGCCCACCTTCGCGCGCAAGCCGCTCTTCGGCTATCCGATCGTGGTCTTCTCCGGCGCCATGATCGGCTTCATCGGCTTCGGCGTGTGGAGCCACCACATGTTCACCACCGGCATGGGTACGGTCGCCACCTCGGCCTTCGCCCTCGCGACCATGGCCATCGCCGTGCCCACCGGCGTGAAGATCTTCAACTGGATCGGCACGCTCTGGGGCGGCCATCTGCGCATGCGCACGCCGATGCTCTTCGCCCTCGGCTTCATCTGGATGTTCATGATGGGCGGCTTCTCCGGCATCATGCACTCGGCCGCGCCCGCCGATTCGCAGCAGCACAACAGTTACTTCGTCGTGGCGCACTTCCACTACGTGCTGATCGGCGGCGCCACCTTCGCGCTGCTCGCCGGCCTCCACTACTGGTTCCCGAAGTTTTTTGGCCGCCTGGTCGACGAATTCTGGGGCAAGGTGTCGTTCTGGGTCATCTTCGTCGGCTTCAACGCCACGTTCTTTCCGATGCACTTCCTCGGCCTCAACGGCATGCCGCGGCGCACCTGGACCTACGACGCCAACATGGGCTGGAGCGCGGGCAACCTCATCGCCACGCTGGGCGCCTACCTGCTCGGCCTCGGCATCGTCATCTACTTCGCGACCCTGATCTGGA
>JBAZMN010000111.1:0-6058 GCA_041649735.1 Opitutaceae bacterium
AACCAGTCCTTAAGCCTTTTTTTGAGCCTTATGCGCCTTTTGTGGCCATTCCACATTCTTCGTGGTGGGCGAGGATTTTGAACTGCAGGAGTACATAAAACTCAAAGATCAGAGACTTGAGCTTTGTGCTCTTGGTACCCGTGGCGGCCAAATTCGCCTCAGGGCACGGCCAGGTCCGCGCGCACGGCGGCCTGCAGACGGTCGAGGCACGCCTGCACCTGGGCAGCGTTTTCGCCTTCGACCAGCAGCCGGATTTTCGGCTCGGTGCCGGAATAACGCACGAGGACGCGCCCGTGTTCGCCGAGTTCGCCCCCAATCGCGCGCCGCGCCGCCTGCAACGCGGACAGCGTCTCCAGCGGCCGCTTTTCCTTCACCGGCAGCGCCGCCGACAGCTGCGCGTACTTCCGCAGCACCTGCCGCAGTTCCGAAAGCGGGCGGCCCGTGGTCAGCATGACTTCGATGACCTTGAGCGCCGCAATGAGACCGTCGCCGGCGGGCGACACCTCCGCACAGATGACGTGGCCGGACGACTCGCCGCCGAGCATGGCCCCCCGGGCCAGCATGCGCTCACTGACGTAGCGGTCACCGACCGGCGTGCGCAGCACGTGACCGCCCGCCGCCTTGATCGCGGCATCGACCCCGAGGTTGCTCTGTTCGGTCACGACCAGCGTGTTTTTGGCCAAAGTCCCGCTGCGCAGCCCGTGCACCGCCAGGATCGTCAGGATCTCGTCGCCATCGAGCACCTCGCCCTTTTCGTCACAAAGGACGCAGCGGTCGCCGTCGCCGTCGTGCGCGATGCCGAGGCGTGCGCCGGCCTCGCGGACCTTCGCGCACAATCCGGCCGGATGTTCGCTGCCCACGCCGTCATTGATGTTCCGGCCGTCGGGCGCGTCGCCGAGGCCCGTGATTCTGGCTCCCAGCCGGCGCAGCACCCCGGGACTGGTGACACAGGCGGCGCCGTTGGCGGTGTCCAGGACGATGTTCCAGTTTTCCAAGGCTGAAGCCCGCAGAAGACCCGCGGCCGCCTGGATGTATTCCTGCGCGGCGCCTTCCTGAACCGGGAGCGCCGCCTGGCCCGAAGCGGCCACCGGCGGCTGGGCAACCGTTTCCAATTGTTGCTCGATCTGACTTTCCTCCTCGTCCGTCAGTTTGGTGCCTGCGCCGTTGAAAAACTTGATGCCATTGTCCGTGGCCGGATTGTGCGAAGCCGTGATGACGACCCCCAGCGCCGCGCCCTGAGTGCGAACGGCCCGCGCGACCACGGGCGTTGGCACCACGCCCAGACTGGCCGGGGCGAACCCTTCATCCGCCAGGCCCGCAGCCACGGCTTGTTCCAGCGCCGGTCCGGAAAAACGGGTGTCACGGCCGAGCAGAACGGCCGGTTTTCCCGTTACCGTCTTTTGTTTTCCACTAGCTTTCAGCCAGCGCCCGGCCGCGGCGCCCAGCCGGCGCGCGAAGTCGGGATTCACGACCGGCCCGCCGCAGGGGCCGCGCACGCCGTCGGTGCCGAAGTACTGGCGCGTCATGAGCGGTAGAATTCCCTGGCAGCGGCGATCCTGGCCTTCACGGCGCCGTTGAGCAACAACTCCCGCGCCAAGGCGAGTCCGTCCTGCACCCGGCGGGTGCGGCCGACGATCCAGAGCGCGACCGCCGTGTTGAGCACGACCGTATCGACGAGGCCCGCCGGGCCGCGCCCGGCGAGGATGGCATCGACGATGGCCACATTGGCGGTCACATCGCCGCCGCGGATGTCGGCAAACGGCGCCTGGTTCAGGCCGAAGTCCGCGGCCCGCCAGTGCTCGTTGAGCGCCGCGAGCCGGCCGAAGCCGCGCACGCGGTTGACGGTGGCGGTGGTCAGTTCATCGATGCCGCGGCCGTCGTCGATCACGCCCACGGCGGCGAGGCCGGCCTGCGCCCCGAGGCTTTCGAGGGTGGCGGCGAGCTTGACCGCCCACGCCTCCGAGAACGTGCCGAGCAACACGTGCGCCGGCCGGCCCGGATTGATGAGCGGACCGAGGAAGTTGAACACGGTGCGGCGCCCCGGCACCGCGAGCGCCTTGCGCACCGCGGCCACGTGCTTAAAGGCAGGGTGAAAATTGGGCGCAAAGAAGAAGACAAAGCCCAGTTCCTGCATGGCGCGGCGCAGTTTCTCCGGCGCCGCCGCCAGATCCACGCCAAGCGCGGCCATCAGGTCGGCGCTGCCGCATTTCGAGGTGATGCCACGGTTGCCGTGTTTCATCACCGGCACGCCGGCACAGGCCAGCACCAGCGTGACCAGTGTGGAGACATTGAAGCCGCCCATGTGATCGCCGCCCGTGCCGACGATGTCGATCGCCTGCGAAGCCCAGGCTTCCAGCCCCGGATCAACCGACAGGGTCCGGAACACCGCCGCGAACGCCGCCACCTCCGCCGCCGTCTCGCCCTTGTCGGCAAAGGCTGTCAGGAACGCGGCCTTGTCGGGGTCGGGCACTTCGGGCGCCGCCAGGGCCTGCGCCGCGGCGCGCACCTCGGCGGCATCGAGCTCCCGGCCGGAGGCCAGTTTGGCGGTGATGCTGGTAAGATCAGGCATGCAGCCTGCACTCTGGGAAGCCCCCGGCCGGAGAAAAGCGAAAAAGCCGGCGTCATAAAACTCGACAGTCGAGGCGAATTTACGCAGCTACATCCCGTGCGCCGACTGCCGTTCCTGCTGCTTGCCACCAGCCTTGTCCTCGCCTGCACGGCGTTTCGCATGCCGCTGGGCGTGGTGGCCGCGGCGCCGGACCGGCCTGCCGCGGAGCTGAGCGTGGGCGCGGCCGTGGTCCTGGGACTCGTCGAAGGCATCACGGAATATCTACCCGTCTCCTCGACCGGGCACCTCATCATCGCCAACTACGCGCTGGACATCGATTCCGAGACGCCGCTCACGGACGCCGCCGGACGTCCGCTCTGGTACAAAAAACCATCCGCGCGAAATCCAAACGGCGAACCGCTGACGCTCAAACTCGCGGCCGACACCTATTCGGTGGTCATCCAGTTCGGCGCAATCCTGGCGGTCGGGCTGTTGTACTGGCCGAAACTGCTCGAAATCTACTTTGGCCTGCTGGGCCGCGACCCGGCGGGCCTGCGGCTGCTGCGCAATCTCATCGTGGCCTTCGTGCCCGCGGCAACCATCGGCCTGCTGCTCAACCGCTGGATCGACCGGCACCTGTTTTCCGTGCAGGCCGTGATCGTGGCGCAAATCAGCGGCGCCGTGTTGATGATCGCCGCCGAGCGGTGGCGGCGCCACTATGCCACTTCCGCCAACGCCGTGCTCAATCCCGCCGACCTGCCGGCCCGGCGAGCCCTCGGCATCGGTCTCATGCAATGCTTTGCACTCTGGCCGGGCATGAGCCGTTCGATGACCACCATCGTCGGCGGTTATTTTGCCGGCCTCGCACCCGTCCTGGCCGCCGAATTCAGCTTCCTGCTCGGGCTGGTGACCCTGACCGCGGCGACGGTCTACAAGGGCTGGCAGTCCGGACCGGCCATGATTGCGGTCTTCGGCTGGCCCCATGTGCTGCTGGGCATCGTGGTGGCAACGCTTTCCGCCGCGGCCGCGGTGAAGTTCCTCGTGAATTATCTCACGCGGCACGGTCTGGCCGTTTTTGCCTGGTATCGGCTGGCCATGGCCGCGGTGCTCGGTGCGCTCTACCTGCGGTGATGGTGCGCCGGGCGGGCCCTGCCCCGTAACGATATGATGTCTTGACCCTCCCCAAGGCCGACCTTTACTCGGGCACCTTCAACCGGTCGGGAGCATTTCCCGCGTCATCCCCACCGTGTCCGCACGTTTTTCATCATGGCTAATCCGAAACGCAAACAATCCAAACGCCGTAGCGCCAACCGCCGGGCGGCCAACAGCTTCAAGGCCCCTCAACTCGCCCGGGATCCGGCTGACGGCAGCGCCGTCCGGCCGCATCGGGTCAACCCCAAGAGCGGCATGTACCGCGGCCGCCAGGTCCTGACGGTGGAAGTCTGAGCCCGGAGCCTGTTCCGGTTTTTGCCTTCAACCCCGCCGCTTCTTCCGTGATGGCCGAGACGCCTGCCGGACGTATTGCCGTGGATGCCATGGGCGGCGACCTGGGTCCCGCCGAGGTCGTCGAGGCCGCCCGGCTGGCCCTGGCCCAATATCCCGGCCTCAGTCCCCTCATCCTCGTGGGCGACGAGTCCGTGCTGCGCCCGCTGCTGGCCCGGGCCGGCCTGGCCGGCCATCCGGGCCTCACGCTCTGTCATGCGTCGGAGGTCATCACAATGGATGACAAGCCGCTGCAAGCCATCCGGCGCAAGAAGGACTCCTCGATGATGCGGGCGATCGATCTGGTGAAAAGCGGCGAGGCCATCGCCGCGGTCAGCTGCGGCAACACCGGCAGCCTGGTCGCCGCCGGCATCCTCAAGTTGCGCACGCTCGAGGGCCTCGACCGCGCGGCGCTGGCGCCGATCGTGCCGCGCAGCGACGGTCATTTCGTCCTGATCGATGCCGGGGCCAATCCCGAGGCGCGCCCGGAGCACCTCGTCCATAACGCGATCATCGGTTCGCACTACGCCCGGATCGAGCTGGGCTGCGCCGAACCCCGCGTCGGCCTGCTGACCATCGGCACCGAGGAGGGCAAGGGCAACGCGCTGATCACGGAAACGCACGAGGCCCTGAAGCGCCTCGGTTCGCTCGTGAACTATATCGGCCCGGTCGAGGGCTTCCAGCTGTTCTTCGATCACGTCGACGTCGTGGTGTGCGACGGATTCGTGGGCAACATCTGCGTCAAGAGCTGGGAGTCGCTTTCGAAATTTTTCTCCGGCGAGCTCCGGAATCAGCTGCGTTCCAATCCCATCCGGGCGACAGGCGCGCTGCTGGCCCAGGGAGCGTTCAATGCCCTGCGCCGCCGGATCAATCCCGAACGCTACGGCGGAGCGCCGCTGCTGGGATTGAAGGGCAACATCATCAAGGCCCACGGCTCGAGCAACCGGCAGGCGTGGAAAAACGCCATTCGCGTGGCCAACGAAGCCATCCAGTCTGATCTGAACCACCGCATCGAGATGGATGTCGCGCTGGCCAACGAAATCATCCGCCAGCCCGCCGCCTGACACCTGGCCTTCGCCTAACCCGCACTCATGTCTTCCTCCATCGCCATTCTCGGCACCGGTTCCTACGCTCCCACCAAAACTGTTTCGAATCACGATCTCGCCAAGGTGGTGGACACTTCCGACGAGTGGATCGTCACCCGCACCGGCATCCGGGAGCGCCACATCGCCGGACACCACGAGCCCACCTCCGAGCTGGCCGCCCGGGCCGCCAGTGCGGCCATCGCCGACGCGAAGCTGACGGCCGCCGACATCGACCTGGTCGTCCTGGCCACGGTCACGCCCGACATGCCGATGCCGTCCACCGCCTGTGCCGTGCAGCGCAAACTCGGCATTTCCGAACGGGCGATGTGCTTCGACCTCAACGCCGCCTGCACCGGCTTTCTCTACGCCCTCGAAGTCGCCCGTTCGCTGCTGGCCGCCGGGCATCACCGCCATGCGTTGGTCGTCGGCGCGGAGAAACTGTCCAGTTTTCTCGACTGGCAGGATCGTTCCACCTGCGTGCTTTTCGGCGACGGCGCCGGCGCCGTCGTGCTCGGTCGGGCCTCCGAACCCGGACGCGGGATTCTCGGCTGCCGCCTGGGTGCGGAGGGCGTCGATCCCGCGCTGCTGTGCATCCCCGGCGGGGGTACCCTGCATCCGGCCTCGGCCCACTCCATCGAACATCGCCAGCACTACGTCAAGATGAAGGGGCGCGAGGTCTTCAAGATGGCGGTCCGCGTGATGGCCGGGACGGCACGGGAGATTCTGGAACAACACGGTTTGACGGCTGACCAAATCACGTGGGTCATTCCCCACCAGGCCAACCTTCGCATCATCGAGACCCTGGCCAAAGACCTCTCCCTTCCATTGGACCGCTTTATCATCAACCTCGACCGCTACGGCAACACCTCCTCCGCCTCGATTCCGCTCGCGCTGGACGAGGCCCGCCGCGCCGGACGCATCCATCCGGGAGCGCTTTCCCTGC
>JBAZMN010000112.1:0-5935 GCA_041649735.1 Opitutaceae bacterium
GAGCCGGCCGAAGAGGAACTCCGCGCCGGCGTTGCTGAAGCCCATGATGGCCACAAAAAACCGGCTCACCGCCTCAAACACGGCGCGCAGCGGCGCCAGGTGCAGCACCGCAAAGGCGATCACGATCTGCAGGATCATGCCGGCGCCGACCAGCCGCCAGGGAATGGCCCTGCGGTTGGAGCTGAAAAGGACGGCCAGACCGAGAAACGCGGCGATGCCGATCAGGCCGCGGAGGAGGTGCGTCAACGTTTCCATGATGCGAAAGGGGCTGGGGCGAAACGCAGGCCGAGCTTGCGCAGCGGCGCGCCCGGCGCGAGAACCAAGTTGCCATGACCGTCCAGGAACGACTCAAACTTCATCTCGGCAAGACGCCTGACACCGCGCGGGCCGGCTTCATCGCGGCCAACGCCACTGTCATCGGTGACGTCACCCTTGGCGACAAATCGAGCGTTTTCTACGGCGCCGTGCTGCGCGGCGACATCGCACGCATCGTCGTGGGCGAGGGCACCAATCTCCAGGACAACGTCATCGTGCACCTGGCGGACGACGGCGACGCCATCATCGGCGCGTGGTGCACCGTCGGCCACGCCGCGATCGTGCACGCCTGCACCGTCGGGGACGAGTGCCTCATCGGCATGGGGGCGACGGTCCTCGACCGGGCCCATATCGGCGCGCGCAGCATCGTCGGCGCCAACGCATTGGTGAAGCAGGACTTCACCTGCCCGCCGGGTTCGCTCGTGATCGGTTCGCCGGCCAAGGTCGTGCGCCCGCTCAGCCCCGAGGAGCAGGCCGGGCTGCGCCAGTGGGCGGAGAAATACGTGGTGGTCTCGCAAGCCCACGCCGCGCGAGAAAAAACCGCCCGACGCGTGTAAGGATTGACGCGCGGCGGCGACTAATCAGGGATAATGAATCCGCCTGCCGCCCTCGAATCGCTGTTCGCGACCTGGATCGAGGAGCATCGCGGCATTATGGTGAAGGTGATGCGGTCGTTCGCGCGCAGCGAAACCGAGGCGGCGGAGCTGCAGCAGGAAATGCTGTTTCAGCTATGGATTTCACTGCCCCGGTTTGCGGGCCAGGCAAAACCGTCGACTTGGATTTACCGGGTTTGTCTCAACACGGCACTGACTTGGCGGCGGGGAACAAACCGCCGCGAACGCCGGATCGAGCCGGAGGCAGACGTGACCCGATTGGCTGCGGACGCGGCGACGCCGGCCGAAACTGCCGGACACCACGACATGTTGGAGAAGCTTTATACGGCGATGCAGGCCATGCCGTCCCCCGAACGGGCGCTCGTGCTGCTGATGCTCGACGGTCTGGCCTACGGCGAGATCGCCGAGGTGACTGGGCTCACGGAAAACCATGTGGGTGTGGCGCTGACCCGCGCCCGGCAACACCTCGCCACATTATTGAAAGGAGTAACCGATGAACTGGAGTGACTACGAAGCAGTCTGGAAACGTCAGGACTTGCCGGTTGGTGCTCACGCCGATTTTGCGGTCCTGAAGGAAACCTTTGAGAAAAAACGGCGGAAACTCGCCGCGACCCTTTTTGCGCGCGATATCCTCGAGGCCTCGGCTGGCATTTTCGTCTCGGGTGTTCTCGGCTACTCCTGGTGGCACATGGGAAGGGAAGGTTGGCCAATGGCTTTTGCCATCGCGTTGATTCTCGGAATCAGCGGGCTCTTCGTCCGAGAACGTTTTCGGGCCCATCGGCTCCGACTGGGCACGGATGCGCCGTTGGTCGCCAAGGTCGAAGCCGATATCGCTGAGCTCTACCATCAGCGCCATCTGCTTCTCCATCTGTGGTCATGGTATCTGCTGCCGTGCACTGGTGCGCTAGTCATTGTTAGCGCCACGATGGTGCGGGTACTGATCATCAATCCTCCGCCCGGGGTTTTTCTCTCCGCCTTGTGGGAAAATCCGGCTGCCCTGGCATGGACCATTCTATATGTCGCCGTCGTCTTGCCGCTTTGTTTTTGTGGCGGTTGGAAAATCAACCGCCGGACGGTGCGGAAGCAGATCGAACCCCGCCTGCACGAACTCGAAGACCTGCGCCGATCTCTCCTGTCTCCAGTATGAATGTGAAGGTCTGAAAGAGCTCGGGGAAATATATGTCCTGCGCGACGTCACGCGGCCAGATTGACCAGTACCGCGCACACTCGAAATACGTGGCGGCGAGCAAGACCAGTGGCCGCATCCGGCCCGCGTTGCCGGAACCGGACTTGACCGCGCGGAATCGTGGGAGTAAATGGCCGCATAGGCCTGTTTACGGGCCCGGCGCCGCGGCGAATCTCGTCTTCCGCGGCAAAACCCCAAGGAGACAGTCATGAAAGCAAACATTGGAACCACTGATCGCGTGGTCCGGATCATCCTCGGTCTCATCATCATCGGCGTGGGCATTTACTACCAGAGCTGGTGGGGCTTGATCGGCCTGCTGCCGCTGCTGACGGCCGTGGTGCGTTTCTGCCCGGCCTACGTTCCGTTTGGCGTCAGCACCTGTAAGCTCGAGGGCGAGAAGCCGCCAGTGCCGCCGGGCGGCCCGAAGCCAGCGTAGGCACGCGCCGATCTTCGCCATTATCGAGCGTTCCGCGCTCGGTTCATTGTCGCACCAACCGGTGCGGGTAGGGCGCGACGGCCCGGCGCGCCGAAGTCCCTTGTTCATAGTCAGCTGGAGAGGGACGCTCGGTTGGAGCGGCGGGGTGTCAGCCACGTAGCCAAACTCATGAGAGTTTGGAGCGAGCGATACCTCCAAAGCCTCACGGCTTTGGCTACGAAACAACGCCTGAAATTGTAGGGCGGGGTCGCCTCGGCGCGCCGTAGCCGGCTAGGCGGAGGGCGGCCCGACCCCGCCAATTCCGCGTAGGGGCGCGATCTTGTCGCGTCCCTCACTTTTACGCCAGCTTCGCTCCGGCCTCCTGCAGCAGCTCGCGCAGCACCGAACGGTGGCAGTGTGCCTCGTTCTCGCAGTAGCACCCCACCGAGAAATTGTTCTGACGGGACAGCGCGGCGAGCAATGCGATGGCGCGGGCGTTGTCGGGTGTGGCCATCTCGGCGCGATACTTTCTGGCGAACGCGGCCCACTGCGCCGTGGTCTCGGCGGCGTGCCCCAGCTTCACGAGGGCATCGCTGGGCGCCAGGTTGGGGAACCACACGTCGTACCAGTTCTGGGAGGCGAATTCCGCCTTGGGCACGCCCCGCGGCGGCCGCCGCACCGTGCCGATGCGCAAGCCCTCGCCTTCCACTCGCGGACTCCCGAGCCTGACAACGCGTAGGGGCATGATTTGCTCCAGTCTATGACGCCCGTTACTGATCTGCCGCGACTAGTGCGTCAGCAGCGGGCGTGACGGACATGGTTGTTGGCACAAGCGCCTCCTTAGGTATCGCAAGAGCGGCCTCAACTGCCTTCCAGCTAGATTCAGCGACTGGGAAATCACCACCACCGCCCTCCCAATAAATACGAAGCTGATTCCCGTGAATTGTGGCGACGCTGACGACCTGCAGCCCGTTCCGATAAAAGTGGGCAGTACGCCATCCGCAGCACAGGCAGATGACCTTCCTCGATATGGCAGTGGCCGCCACGGCCTCGCTGACGCGATGAATCCACTTCGCATCACGAACGATCACATCTTCTTCTTGCTTCTTCATTTCGTCGCGAATACCCGCACTATCTGCACTCGCGATCAATGTAGCGATACGCTTGGCCTCAGCATTCTCAGCTGTCTTGGCTTCCGCACCACGGTCACGGTGGCGGTAGTATGCCAATCCCCATCCGGACAAGGCGGATATAATAACGATCAAAGCCAAGATCAGATATTTCATACCGATAATACGAACTGAAGGCGGCTTTTATTGGGCCAGCAGTGTTATTCGACCAAGGACGGTGAGGGCTTATTTTCGGCCTCGACCGACGAAAGCCGGAATTTCTCCGAGGGTCAATTCCGGGGACGATGCAGAAGATTAGGCGCAGCAAGCCTGCGCCCCTACGCGTCGTTTTCGACCTTCGGCTTTCGTATCTGACTTCTGACGTCTGACCGCTGACATCTGCTGCGCCCGCGGGGCAAAAAGCTGGCTTCCAGCCTCCCGCCTTCCGCTTTCAGTCTCCCCGCCCGGCGCGCTACGCCGGCACCAGCCGGACGCTCTCGACCGCGATGCGCTCGACGGGGGTGCTGCGCTCGCCGCCGCCCGCCGAGCAGGGCACGCCGGCGATGCGGTCCAGCACGTCGAGTCCCTTGATCACCTCGCCGAAGGCGGTGTACTGCTTGTCGAGAAAGCGCGCCTCGCCGTGGCAGATGAAGAACTGGCTGCCGGCGGAGTCGGGATGCGCCGAGCGGGCCATGGAAAGCACGCCGCGCACGTGCGGCTTGGCGTTGAACTCGGCTTTGAGCTGCCAGCCGGGCCCGCCGGTGCCGGGCTGACCCTTGGCGCCGGCCTTGGTGTGGGGGCAGCCGCCCTGGATCATGAAGCCCTTGATGATGCGGTGAAACGCGGTGCCGTCGTAGAAGTTCTCGCGGACCAGTTTCTTGAAATTCTCGACCGTCTTCGGCGCGACGTCGGGCCAGAAGGCCACGGTCATTTCTCCGTAGGTGGTCTTGATGACGGCGTTTTCGGCGGCAGCGGGAGTGGTGCTCATGAAGGCGGGAGCAAGACGACGGTCGCAGCGGCGGGCAAGCCGCAAAAAACCAGTCCAACCATTTTACAGGAGCACGCAGAGGTAGCAGAGAATCTCCCGGCCAAGCAGACGACAGTTTAACCACTCATGCACGCTGATCTCCACTCATCAGGAGGGAGAGAGACGAAAAATAGGAGCAGGTTTTTGAACCACTGATGGGCACGGATGAACACGGATTGGATTAGCGAGCATCAGTGTGGGTCAGTGGCTCCACCCCAACCCGGCTCGGCATGATGATGCGACGGCCGGTCGCGGGGGTGGGCCGGGGGGATTCCCGGCCGATATATGTCAACTATTAGATGACATGTTTTTGAGCGAGAGCCGGAAGCCGGCGGGAATCTGGCTTTGCGAAGTCGGCGGCCTCCTGTTCAGTAGATTCCGTGCCGTACTTCGACCACAACGCCACCACGCCGCTTTCGTCCTGCGCCCGCGAGGCCTGGCTGCGCGCGGCCAACGAGGCGTGGCAGAATCCGTCGAGTCCTTATCGCGACGCGGCCCGGGTGCGGGTGCGGCTCGATCAGGCCCGGGCGCAACTGGCGCAACTACTCGGCTGCCCGGCGGAGCGGGTGGTCTTCAATTCCGGCGCCACCGAGGGGACCAATGCACTCTTTGCCCACTGGACGCGCACGCTGCCGCCCGGAAGCCGGATCGCCGTCAATCCGACGGAGCATCCGTGCGTGATCGAGGCCGCACGGCATTATTTTCCACCGGAGCGGCTGGTCTGGATCGAGGTCGACAGCCGCGGCGTCGTGAAAACGGGGCCGCTCGAAGCGTTGTTCACGGAAGGTTCGACAGGCTCACCGCAGGCGGGCGCAGTTCGCGCGGTGTCGGTGATGGCCGCGAACAACGAGACCGGCGTGCTGCAGCCGTGGCGGGAGATCGCTGCGCTTTGCCGGCGCCACCGCGCGGCCTACCATTGCGACGCCGCGCAATGGCTCGGCAAGCTGCCGGCCTCGGGTCTTGGTGAGGCCGGCTGGATCACGGCCAGTGCGCACAAGTTTGGCGGTCCCAAGGGCACGGGCTTCCTCGTCCTGCCGGCGCAGGCGGAAGGCTTTCATTCCCAGCGGGGCGGCGAACAGGAACACGGTCACCGCGCCGGCACGGAGGATTATCCGGCCATCGCGGCAATGGTGGCGGCGCTGACCGAAGCCGAGACCGCCAAGGTGCTGCATGAAACGGAACGCCTGCGCTGGCGCGACGCCTTTATTGCACAATTGCGGGCGGCGCTGCCCGGCGTGCGGGTCGTCGGCGAGGGGGCCGAGCGGCTTT
>JBAZMN010000113.1:0-5915 GCA_041649735.1 Opitutaceae bacterium
ACCGACCTGGAGCCGGCACCCTGGGTGGCCCGCCCCGAGAACGGCGGTGATGCGACGGCCTGGACGCAGGCCCGGGCCGCCGGCGAGGAGGCGCTGCGCGCCGGCCGGGTGGCGGCCTTCACCGTCGCGGGCGGGCAGGGCACGCGCCTCGGCTACGACGGCCCGAAAGGCACCTTCCCGGTTACCCCGCTGAAGCGGAAACCGCTCTTTCAGGTGTTCGCGGAGAAGATCCTCGCGGCCGGGCGCCGCCATGGCCGGCCGCTGCACTGGTTCATCATGACCAGTCATGCCAACCATGCCCAGACCGAGGCGTTTTTCGCCGAACACCGGTTTTTCGGACTCGACCGGGCCCGGGTGCATTTTTTCCGCCAGGGCCGCATGCCGGCCGTGGATTTCGCCGGCCGCATCCTCCTCGAAGCAAAGGGAGCCATCGCCCTGAGCCCGGACGGCCACGGCGGTTCCCTGCGCGCCTTGCACCGGAGCGGCGCGCTCGACCTCATGAAAAGCGAGGGGATCGACACGCTTAGCTATTTTCAGGTCGACAATCCGCTGGTGCGCTGCGTCGACCCCCAGTTCATCGGCTGGCACCTGCGGCACGAATCGGAGATGACCTCCAAGATGGTGCCGAAGTCATATCCGGAGGAAAAGCTGGGGCATTTCTGCCGCCAGCGCGGCCGGTTGGTGGTGATCGAGTATAGCGACCTGCCTCCGGCCCGGCAGCGCGAAGTGGACCCGTCGACCGGCCGCCTGCGCTACCAGGCGGGCAGCATTGCCCTTCACGTCCTCGACCGGGAATTTGTGCGGCGCATGGCGGGCGGGGGCCAAGCAGCCCCGGCCGCCGCCGGTCTGGCACTGCCGTTCCATCGCGCCGACAAAAAAATCGCCACGATCGACGCCGCCGGCAATCCGGTGAAGCCCGACCGGCCCAACGGGGCGAAGTTTGAGCTGTTTGTCTTCGATGCCCTGCCGTTTGCCCGGAACGCGCTCGTGATCGAGACGCATCGGGCGGATGACTTCTCCCCGGTCAAGAATGCGGAAGGCGTGGATTCGCCCCGGACCGCGCGGGAGGATCAGCTCCGGCAGTATGCCCGCTGGCTCAAGCATGCCGGTGCGGCCCTGGTGACTGATGCCAGCGGCCTGCCGGAAATCACCCTCGAGATCTCGCCGCTCTGCGGGTGCGACGAGGAATCCTTCGCCGAAAACTGGAGCGGGCGGACGCCCCGGCCGGCGCTCAAGGAGGGCCTTTATTTGGAGTAATGCGGCTTGGCCAATCCGGACAAATGCTGTTCACTCCCGCCACTTGATCGCCATGACCGTCCTGGAAAAAATCCGCGCGGCCGGCCAGTCCGGCCGGTTGCTTCCCGGCAGCGTTGAAAATCTCTCCGCCTGGCTCGGCGCCTCCCTGCCGGCGTGGGCCGGGGCCGGCATCGGCGAGCTGGTGGCGCAGGAGGCCTGGGGCGAGCTGAACGACCGTTTTTATCGCTATCTCGAGTTTGGCACCGGTGGCATGCGCGGCCGCACCATCGGCGTGGTCTCCGTGCCGGCCGAGACGGGCCGGCTCAGTCCGCTGGGTACACCCGAACATCCGGCGGTCGGCAGCAACATGCTCAATGATTTCACCGTGGTGCGGGCCACGATCGGCCTGTACCGCTATGTGCACCGCTACCTGGAGCAGGCCGGGCGCTATGATGCGCCCAAGCTCGTGATCGCCCACGATGTGCGGCACTTCTCGCGCCATTTCTGCGAACTGGCGGCCTCGACGTGGTCGCGCCTCGGCGGCGTCGCCTTCATTTTCGACAGCCCGCGCTCCACTCCGCAGCTTAGTTTCACCGTGCGCTGGTTGAAGGCGCACTGCGGCATCGTCATCACCGCCAGCCACAATCCGCCGCACGACAACGGCTTCAAAGCCTACTTCGAGGACGGCGCCCAGGTCGTCGCGCCGCACGACCAGGGCATCATCGCCGAGGTCAATGCCGTGCCGCTCACGGAGCTGGGCGCCTTTCTCGCCCTCGATCTTGCGCGGGCCATCACCCTCGGCCGGCCGGCGGACGACGCCTACCTGGCGGTGGCCGCGCAGGCGGCCCTCGATCCGGCGCTGTTCAAGCGGGTCAAATTCAAGGTCGTGTACACCAACCTCCACGGCACCGGCGGCATTGCCACCGTGCCCCTGCTGGCGCATGCCGGCGTCTCCGTGACCGAGGTCCACGAACAGGTGGCCTTCGATCCGCGTTTTCCGACGGTGAAATCGCCGAACCCGGAGAACGCCGAGGCTTTGTCGCGGGGCATCGCGCTGGCGGAAAAGAACGGCGCCGAGGTGGTGATGGCCACCGACCCGGATGGCGACCGGATGGGTTGCGCCGTGCGCAACCGCGCCGGCCGCATGGAACTGCTCACGGGCAACCAGATTGGGGCGCTGTTGGCCGACTACCGGATCACCAAGTGCAAGGAGATCGGCTGGATTCCTCCGGATGGCTCGGCGCACGCCGCCCTGATCAAGACATTTGTCACCACGCCGTTGCAGGACGCCATCGGCCGGGGGCATGGAGTCAAGGTCATCAACACGTTGACTGGGTTCAAATGGATCGCGGCCAAGCTGCACGGCTACGAGCGGCAGCTGAAGGGGGCGCTGCTGGCGCAGGAGGGCATTGCCCTCGACTACGATGAGCTGCCGCTGGCGGCGCGCGCGCGGCTGCACGGCCGGCTGGGAACCTTCTACGTGTTCGGCACCGAGGAGAGCTACGGCTACCTGCCCAACGACTTCGTGCGCGACAAGGACGGCAACGCGGCCTGCCTCATGTTTGCCGAGCTGTGCGCGTGGGTGAAAAGCCGCGGCCTGACCGTGCCCGAGTATCTCGACGAGCTCTATGTCAAGCACGGCTACTTTCTCGAAGGCGTGATCAACATCTACTACGAGGGCGCCACCGGCGCGGCGAAGATCCGGCGCATCCTCGACACTTATCGGGCCCGCCCCCCCGCGGCGTTCGGCGACGTGCGGGTGGCGAAGTTCGAGGACTTCGGCCGGCAGACCATCCGGGATGCCGATGGCGAGGAAATCCCGAAGCAGGACCTGTATTTTGTGACCCTGGCGAACGGCTACAGCTTTGCCGGCCGGGGCAGCGGGACCGAGCCGAAGATGAAGTTCTACATCTTTGCGCAGGCGAAGGTCGCCGGTGCCGCGGAGCTGCCGGCGGTGAAGCTGCAGGTCAAGGCCGAGCTCGACCGCCTCAAGGCCTTGATCGAGGCGGATGCGAAATCACGCGCGGAAGGACACTGAGCAGAGAACAGAGGACGGAGAACAGAGGACAGGCGCCCAAAGACCCAAGAAAGCGATGGCGAACAATAAAATGCCGGAGGAGAGGTGCAAATCAGTCATTTCACAGAGCTCATAGTTTACCAAAGATCGCTCGCATTAGCCGGACAGATTTTCGATCTCTCAAAACGCTGGCCACCCGAAGAGCGATATGCGCTGACAGATCAGATCCGGCGGGCGGCGCGCTCAGTGGGCGCGAACATCGCGGAGGCTTGGGGTAAGCGACGGTACGAACTGCATTTCGTCAGCAAACGGTCAGACGCCGATGCCGAAAATCATGAAATCGAGCACTGGCTCATCGTAGCCCATCAGGGTCAATACCTCTCCGCGGATGACTACGTGCAGCTGCAGGAACAAAAGCGCGAGGTGGGGCGGATGCTGGGAAGCATGATACTTAACCCAACACCCTTCTTATTGAAGAAGCTCTAGAAGAACCAGGGCCCCTGTCCTCTGACCTCTGTACTCTGGCTTAACGCTTCTCCTTGGCGAGGATCGCCTCGATCTGATCCATGATCGAGTTCATCCGGGCGACGAGGGCGCGGTACGGAACCGGCGTGGCGAGATCCACCCCGGCCCGCTTCACGATTTCGTAGGGATGATCGGAGCCGCCGGCCTTGAGCACTGCGAGGTAGGTGTCAACCGCGCCGGGCTCGCCTTTCAGGATGCGATCGGCGAAGGCCGAGGATGCGGCAATGGACGTCGCGTACTGGTAGACGTAGAAATCGCGGTAGAAGTGTGGAATGTAGGCCCACTCGATCGTGACGAGGTCGTCGATCTTTAACACGCCCTGGCTGTCCCCATGATAGCGGCGGAGGAGATCGCCGTAGATCTTGCTCAGGTGCTCGCCGGAAAGCGGATTGCCCTTCTCGACCTCCTCGTGGATGGCCAGCTCGAACTCCGCAAACATGGCCTGCCGGAAAAAGGTGGCGCGGAGGTTTTCGAGCGCCGAGCCGAGGTAGTAGAGCTTCTCCTCGTCGCTGTTCGCGACCTTGAGCATATGCTCCAGCAGCAGGTCCTCGTTCAGGGTGGAGGCGATCTCGGCGATGAAGGTGCTGTATTGCGCGGTCGGGTAGGGCTGGGCGTGGTTGGCGAGGAGCGAATGCATGCCGTGACCCCATTCGTGCGAGAGGGTGGAGACCGACTCATAGTCGTCGTTATAGTTCATCAACACGTACGGATGCACGTCGTAGGCGCTGCCGTTCATGTAGGCGCCGGAGGTCTTCCCGGGCTGGGGATAGAAGTCGGTGTAGCGGCCGTCCAGGCAGGCGGCGAACTGGGCCTGGTAGCCGGCGCCGAGCGGCAGCTCCGCGGCGATGGCGATTTTCTTGCCCATGGCGAGCGGGAAGGGTTTGTCCGACTTCACGATCGGCGGATAAATGTCCCAGTAGTGCAGATCGGAGATGCCGAGCATCCGGCCGCGCAGTTTGAAGTAGCGATGCAGCGTCGGCAGGTTGGCATTGGTCTCGGCCAGCAGGGTGCGGTAGACGGCCTCGGGGATGTCGTCGCCGGCCAGCGCCGCCGCCAGCGAGCTGGGATACTTGCGCACGCTCGCCTCGAACCAGTCGGTCTTGACCTGCGAGTAGAGCGAAATGCCGAAGGTGCGCTCATATTCACGGAAGGTTTTCCAGAACGCTTCGAAGACGGCCTGACGGTCGGCGCGGTTGGTCGCGGCGCGCCATTTGGTGTAGCCGGACTGGTCGAGCCGCGCCTCCGTGCCGTCGGCGAGCTTGATCGTCGGCCAGGGGATGTCGGCGTTGGCGAGGATGCTGTAGAACGACGTGGGCGTATCGGTGATAAGGCCGGCGGCGGAAAGCACGCCCTCGGCCTCGGTGCCGAGCGTGTGGGGTGCGGCGCGCAGCACCTCCATGATCGGGAAGCGGTAGGGGGCCAGACCGGGATTGGAATCAAGAAAGCCGCGCAGCTTGGCTGCGCCGACCGCCAGCAGCTCCGGATTGATGAAACTCGTGGCCCGGGAAAAATCGGTGCCGAGCAGGTCGGCCTGCTGGTTGAGCTCCAAGGCGGCGGTGTCCCGGGTGTTCACGTCGCGCTTGAGCGAGGAGTACACCGCGAGACGGTCGAATTCCTTGCGCAGGCCGTAGATCAAATCCATCGCCTCCTTCAGGGTGGCGGCGCTTTCGCCGAGGCGGCCCTGATAGGATTTGATCTTGGGAATTTCCGCCGCGAGGCGGTCCTTGGCGGCGCGCCAGGCGTTGTCGTCCTGATAGAGCCGGGTGAGGTCCCACCCGTTGGCGGGATTGGTGGCGGGCGCAGCCGGCTCGGCAGCCGGTAACGCTGCGGGGAGGAGAGATCCAAGGGTCATGCAGAGAGCAAGGAATCGTTGGGGGTGCATAATTTTGAGCCACAAGGTGTGCAAAACGCCGGGGAAAACCAGTGCAAACTGGACGAGCGGCCCGGGTTCCGGACAGAAGGCATTTTTCGACGCAGGGGACGCAGAGAATTCAATCCGGGATTACAGAAGCGCGCGGGTAGGGCGCTCTGCTGGACAGCAGAGCCGGGGCGGGCCGAAACCAACAGCCGGCCCCGTGGATTGACTTTGCCACGCGCGGATTCAGCAAGAACCACACATAAGATCCAAGCGGAAGAT